>NZ_LZMI01000032.1:0-17359 GCF_001665475.1 Gordonia sp. 852002-51296_SCH5728562-b
TTTCAAATTTTCCCCAATATATCAATTCCCCAAAAGGAAAAAAAAAAAACACACAACACGTTGCAAATGGGCCCCGCCCCCCCCCCCCCCGGGGGGGGCAGCTCTCCCATTGGTCAGCCGGCGTTGGTCACTTCGTGACCGCGACACCAGGAACTGCGTTCGGGTCCTCCCGAACCGATGCGGGATTCGTCTCCCGCAAACGCCATGCCGACGCAAAAGTGATCAATCCCATCACCGCGACGAAGGCTGCGACCAGCGTCGTGGTTCCGGTAGCGGAGATCAGCCAGGTCATGATGAACGGCGTCGATCCGCTGATCAGGATGGCAGCGAGCTGGTAGGCCAGCGAGGCGCCCGAGTAGCGGACGTGCGGCTCGAACAGTTCACCCATGTACGCGGCGATCGGCCCGTAGGTCATCGACTGGAACACGGCAGCCACCGTGACCGCGATCATGAACATCGGCAACGACGCCGTATTGACGAGCATGAAGTACGGGAACGCCCACAGCAGAATCCCCACGCCGCCGATCATGATGAGCGGTCGGCGTCCGACTCTGTCCGACAACGAGCCCGCCCAGATCGTGACCGGAAGCGAGACAAGGCAACTGAGCATGGACCCGATCAGCAATTCGTCTCGATCCATGCCGAGTTCGGCTGTCGCATAACTCAATACGCCCGCAATCGAGATATAGAAGATGGAGTTGGTCGCAGCGAGCAGACCACAGCCCAGCAGGATCGTCCGCCAGTGCTTCTTGACGGCCTCCACCAGCGGCGCCTGTGTGACCTCCTGCCTACCTGCAGAGACTTCCTGTTCCAGCTCCTTGAACTCGTCACTGTCCTCGACGCGCGTCTGGATGAAGTAGACCACCGGGAACAGCACGACGCTGAGCAGGAACGGAATACGCCAACCCCATTCCAGGAACGCCGAATTCGACACCGCGGAACTCGATCCCAAAAAGATCATGTTGCCCAGCAGAACACCGCACGCCACACCCATCTGACCGAAGGTGCCCGCGAAGCCACGCCGCTTGGGACTTGCCGACTCCGTCAGCAACAGCACGATTCCGCCCCATTGGCCGCCACAAGCCAAGCCCTGTAGGAATCGCAATGCGACCAACAGGATCGGTGCCGCGACTCCGATCGTTCCGGCGGTCGGCAGACACCCGATCAGGAACGTCGCCAACCCCATCACGAACAGGCAGACCACCACGACTGGCTTTCGGCCGAACTTGTCACCGTAGTGGCCCGCAATGATCCCGCCGATCGGTCGCGCGACGAAGCCGGCCCAGAAGGTGCTGAACGACAGCAACGTCCCCATCAACGGCGATGAGTCGGGAAAGAAGATGTGCGGGAACACCAGTGCCGCAGCAGTTCCGTAGAGGAAGAAGTCGTACCACTCGATCGAGCTACCGACGAGCCCCGCGGCGAGCAACTTCCGATGCGCTCGCCTTCTTCCCTGCGCGACCTCGTCGCCCTGGGCAACTACTTCTGATGTCATCGATCACTCCTCATTCGGCTTCAGCAGATTGAACTGAATCTGAGTTCATATTCAGAGACGAAGTTAGTGATGTCAATCACTTGAGACAAATTGAAGTGATGTGAATCATCACCCAGCCCGAAAGAGAGCTGGCCTTCAGATCCATAGAGGGGTGCACAACTGAGAGAAGACGTGCAACACTATTCAGAGCACAGTCGTTCACTGAACGGTTGTGACAGCCTCACGAATCATCGCTTCCGAACGGAGCACTGCATGAGTATCCGTCTTCCCGAGGTGATCGGATCGGTCGTCGAAGCAGGCCTCTCGCCGCATCCGGTCGACCGGTACCTCGAACTGCTCGACCCCATGATCACCTGGCGCGATCTGCGCGCAAAGGTTGTCGACGTCACACGTCCGACCTCACGAACCGTCCGCATCACCTTGGCCCCCACCAGGCAGTGGCGCGGCCACCGCGCAGGACAGTTCATCCAGCTCAAGGTGGTTATCGACGGCGTCAGACACGTCCGTTGCTTCTCGCCTGCCAACGCGCAGGGGCACTCCGACGTCATCGAGTTGACCATCACCGCTCACGACGACGGGTTCGTCTCGACGTACCTCCGCGACAATGCGAAAGTCGGCGACGTCTACGGCCTCGAACAAGCCGACGGCGATTTCGTCCTACCGCAGAGTCCGACGGGTCCCGTGGTGTTCGTCAGCGGAGGCAGCGGCGTAACGCCGACGCTGTCGATGCTGAGAACACTTGTAGCCTCAGCGCACGGTGGTCCCGTCACGTTCGTCCATTACGCACGGACGTCCGACGGCGTCGCGTACGCCACAGAACTCAATGCGCTCGCAGCCGCGCACTCGAACGTCGATGTGCGCCTGCGGTACACCCGCGGGTCCCACGGAGATTCCAATGCAGGACACTTCGCACCTGCACATCTCGATGGCATCGCTCTCGACGACGCGGACGTCTTCGTCTGCGGGCCGTCCGCGCTGATGGATGCTGTCATCGACCACCTCACCGACGCCCACCCCACGGCGCGAGTACACAGTGAATCCTTCCGCCCGACTCCGGCGGCGATCATCGATCCCGACGAACCGATCTCCGGCGACGTCGCATTCACGACGTCCGGCAAGGTCGCAGCCAACGACGGCCGCACCATTCTCGATCAGGCGGAATCCGCAGGACTATCTCCCAAGTCGGGCTGCCGAATGGGAATCTGCTTCTCCTGCACCGCAGTAAAGAAATCCGGCTGCACCCGCAACGTGCTGACCGGCGACATCGACAGCGAAGCCGACAAGCAGATTCAGCTCTGTATCAACGCACCTGTCGGCGACGTGGAAATCGAGGTTTAACAATGACTGTCACCACCATCACCCCGTCCGAGCACACCAACGTTCCGCCTGCGCTGCGCGGATCGTCGGACCCCAACACCCTTCATCTGAGCTACGAGCAGGTCGAAGCGCTCGGTCGCGACCTCGACGAGGTGCGCGCGCGCGTCGTCGCCGACCTCGGCACGAAGGACCGCGAATACCTGTACTCGATCATCCGCGCGCAGCGTGGTTTCGAGATCGCTGGCCGCGGGCTGCTGTTCTTCGGTTGGTTCCCCCCTGCCTGGGTCGCCGGTGTCGGCGCACTGAGTGTGTCCAAGATCCTCGACAACATGGAGATCGGGCACAACGTCATGCACGGCCAGTACGACTGGATGCGCGAGGACACCTACAACTCGCGCGAATTCGAGTGGGACACAGTGTGTCCCGCCGACCAGTGGAAGCACAGCCACAACTACATGCACCATACCTTCACCAACATCATCGGTGAGGACCGTGACATCGGCTACGGCATCCTCCGGATGGCCCGCGACCAGAAGTGGAACCCCTACTATCTCGGCAATCTCGGATACGCGACAGCGCTGATGCTGCTGTTCGAGTGGGGTGTGATGCTCCACGACCTCGAGGCCGAGAACATCGTGGCGGGCAAGCGCAAGTGGACCGACATCAAGGGCCTGGTCAAGGGCATGTGGCGTAAGGCGAGCAAGCAGGTCCTCAAGGACTACATCGTCTTCCCCGCGCTGTCGGGTCCGTTCTTCCTCCCGACGCTGCTCGGCAATGCCAGCGCGAACCTGGTGCGCAACATCTGGACGTACTCGATCATCTTCTGCGGCCACTTCCCCACCGGGGCACAGACGTTCAGCGCCGACGAATGCAAGGACGAGACGCGCGGGCAGTGGTATCTGCGACAGATGCTCGGCTCAGCCAACATCACCGGGAGCAGCCTGTTCCACATCATGAGCGGTAACCTCTCGCACCAGATCGAGCACCACCTCTTCCCCGACATCCCCGCGAGCCGCTACCCGACCATCGCCAAGGACGTCCAGGAGATCTGCGAGAAGTACGGCCTGCCGTACAACACCGGCCCTCTGCACCAGCAGTTGGCGTCGACATGGTCGAAGATCGCGAAGCTCTCCCTGCCCAACTTCATGACCTCCGACGACAACGACCTCACCGTCATCGTCGAGCGAGAGAAGTCGGCCGGGGTAGCCTGACGCACATGATCGATCGCTACGAACGCAACAAGGACATCGTCCAGGAGATCGTCGAATCCACCGCAACGCACGTCGGACGGATCGCGACGATCATCACGACTGCGGTCGCCGACGTTGCGCGCGAGGTCGGCGACATCGTCACCGACGGCTTCGAGATGCGTGATGCGGCTCGAAAGGCCAAGGCCGACGACCATCGTGAGGTCGTCGACGCAGAGTTGGTCGACGCGATCGACGATGCCGACGCCACCGAGACGGCGATCCGTGCCATCGAGACCGACCGCAGGGATGCGCCCGAGGAGCACGACCGCGCATAGTTCGTCGCACATTCACGGCGGGGCCTGATCCGATCAGGCCCCGCTGTTGTGCATTCGGAGCCATCTCCGCTGGTCGGCGGGGTTCCGATCATCGTGACGCCAAGGTTGGCGGCAGCAATCGGCCGCGCCGTAATGTTGTGGTGTTTCGCTAGCCTCGTCTGCCTTGGAGTCCCGTGTCCGCACCAGCCATCCTCACCTTCCCCAACCCGGTCAACGAGTATGCCGCCCGGTCGACGGCGGGTCTGGTCGTCATCCTGGCAATCGTTGCCAACGTGGTGAATCACCCCATCGTCTACGCGTTGCTGGCTCTCGGATTCCTGCTGCGCGTGATGGCAGGCCCCAAGCTGTCGCCATTCGGCCAGCTCTCCGTCCGGGTCATCGCGCCCAAGATCTGGCGCAAGAGCAAGCTCGTCCCCGGACCGCCCAAGCGCTTCGCGCAAGCGATCGGACTCGCCTTCTCCACCACCGCGCTGGTTCTGAGCCTGCTCGGCTACGGGCTGGCAGCACAGATCGTCGTCGGCCTGCTGATTGTCGCGGCGGTGCTGGAATCGGTATTCGGATTCTGCCTCGGCTGCGTGATCTTCGGGTTCCTGCAGCAGCGCGGCGTGATCCCCGAAGACGTGTGCGAGGCCTGCAACAACATCTGGCTGCGCAACCCGGAGCAGGCGCCGGCCGATACTCACTGAGTTACCCCGACGCCGATGTAACACTGGCACGGTGGAACAGCCCGGATACGACGCACTGGCGCAGCTCTACGCCGACTCCTTTCCAGCGCCGTACCAGTGTGCCGTCGAACGACGCGCCGTCGAGGCATTTGTCGACGAGGTGCGCGAGCATGATCCGTCCGCGACCGTCTTCGACGTCGGGAGTGGAATCGGCCATGTGACAGCCGATCTCGTCCGATGGGGTGTACGGACGGTCGGCCTCGAACCCAGCAACGGGATGCGCAGCATCGCGATGCGTACACATCCCGAATGTCATTTCATCGACGACGATGCTCTCCTCGCGCGAGCGGCGGCGGACATCGAATGCGGCGCAATCCTGGCTCGGTTCAGTCTGATTCACGTGCCCCCAGAAGAACTGCCCGATGTTCTGGCGGCCTGGGCAACTCGGTTGGCCGGCGGAGCACCGGTGCTGATCGGCGCGCAGGCGTCGCGGAGTGCCGACACCATCGCGTTCGATCACCGAGTCGCGCCCGCGTGGCGCTGGCATCCAGATGCGCTCGCGCGCCTGCTCTTCGAGGCGGGCTTCGACGAAGCGTGGCGGATGATCGCGCAGGCCGACGGCACCCATCGTTTCGCCGAGCTACACCTGATGGCGCGGCGTCGATGAAGGTCGTGTTGTGACAGGACTTTTCGCGGCCCAACCAGTGAGGGCCTAGTCCAGCAAGCCCAGGGCAATGCCATCGAGGATGTCGTGCTCGCTGACGACGAGTTCGGAGATGCCTGCGCGTTCGGACAGGACCCGAGCGAGCTCGAGCGTCACCAGCGCCCCACCGCCGATCACATCGACGCGACCGGGATGCATCGGTCCGAGCGCTGCGCGGGCGTCGCGTGTCATCGCGACGAGGTCGTGACAGACGCGGTCGAGGTCGTTGATTCCGATGCGCGACAAGTGGATTGCGTCGGAGTCGTAGACGTCCATCCCCGCATTCACGGCCGCGATGGTGGTGAGTGTTCCCGCCACCCCGACCCAGGTGTGTGCACCCTCGACCGGCACGGCGTCGAATGCGACGGCGAGTCTGTCGTGAATGAACTGCGTGGCGTCGCGAACCTCGTCTGCGGTGGGCGGGTCGGAGTGCAGAGCGCGCTCGGTGGTGCGCACGCATCCGACATCGGCAGAGTACGCAGCCGACACCCCCTCCGCACCGCCGAGCACGACTTCGGTCGAGCCGCCGCCGAGATCGGTCACCACGAACGGCCCTTCGGCAGGATCGAGTTCGCCGACGGCACCGCGGAACGACAGCCGCGCCTCCTCGTCACCGGTGATCACCTCCGCCTGCGCACCCTCGACGACGCAACCGAGCAGCTCCGCGGTCATCGCGAAGAAGACGTCGCGGTTGCGCGCGTCGCGGGTTGCCGAAGTGGCGACCATACGAACGCGTTCGACGCCGAGCGAGCGCATCACGTCGACGTAGTCGGAGAGCGCTACGCGAGTTCTCTCGATCGCCTCGTCGGCGAACTGTTTCGTGGCGTCGACCCCCTGCCCGAGGCGCACAACCCGCATCTCGCGGTGCAGATCGCGCAGGCCACCGAGAGGTGGCGCGGCCTCTTGGGCGACGAGAAGTCGGATGGAGTTGGTGCCGCAGTCGACGGCGGCGACCACGGTCACTGGTCGGACTCCGCGTCGTCTGTGGTTGCGGGGATTTCGGGCCAGTCGGCCGGAATCGCCGTGCCGCGCATGCCATTTGCGGCGGCGAGCGCCACGGCCTCGTCGCCGAGGGGATTGACACCGGGCCCCTTGGCGAGCGAGTGGGCGATCAGGACATGCAGGCACTTGACCCGATCCGGCATGCCGCCGCCGGAGAAGTCGGTGCCGAGCGATTCGATGGCGTCGCGTTCGGCGAGGAACGACTCGTGTGCGCGACGGTAGGCGGCGGCGAGATCGTCGTCGACGGCCAGGCGTGCGGTCATCTCCTTCATCACACCTGCCGACTCGAGTCGACTCGCCTCCGCGGTCAAGCGGGGATCGGTGAGGTAGTAGAGCGTCGGAAATGGCGTGCCGTCGGGCAGCCGCGGGGCGGTCTTGACGACGGCGGGCACACCGTCTGGAGTGCGATAACTGACCTCGATCACGCCGCGGGGCTCACGACCGAGTTGTGTGGCGATGGTGGCGAGGTCGTCGTCGCTCACCTGCTGGCCGGCAGAGTGGTTGCCGTCGGATGTACTCACGCTTCTTTGCTACCAGTTCGGTGTGGCGAACTCAGTGCGACCCCGGGGCGTCGGCTCCGGGCGGGGTCGATACGGACTGCCACAAATTGCCGTACCAGGGGTTGGCTTCGTGTGCCGCTTCGCGCTGACGCTCAGCGCTTCGGGCAGCCTCGTCGGGATAGAGCATGACGAACGGCGTCTCGCCCGGCTTGACCAGCTTGAGTCGTTCTCGTGCCTTGGCCTCGATGTAGGCGGGGTCGTTCTGCTCGTTGACCTTTTGCTGGTAGTCGGCGACCTGGTCGCGCAACTGCGCGTTGGACTCCTCGAGTTGGGAGAACTCGGAGTGCTGCGAAAAGTAGGTGCGCAGCGGCATCGCCAACGTGAGCGCGACGATCCCGACCACCAACGACAACACCACGGCACGCTTCGCGTCGATGTGGTGGAGTCGCTGCGCAATCCGTTCGGTGAAACCCGCCCGTCGTCGACGCTGTGCCCGCAGCTGCTCGCGTTCACGCCGAACGTCGGAGAATCCGTCGCCCGCGTCGCTCTCGATGTCGGGGAGATCGTCAGAGTGTTCGTCGGCGACCTCGGCCTCGAAATCGATGACCGCGTCGTCGTAGATCTCCTGTTCGCCGGTCTCGATGACCGAGACCGGCGAACGGCGAGACGTCGATCGCTCACGCCGGGGCGTCTTGCGGGCACGCTCCCGGGAGCGGGGGTCGCTCGTCGACGCACGCGTGCGTCGACGTCCTGAGCCCTGTGCCATGGGCTCTAGCTAATCACGAACCGTACGTATATCGGGGGAAGGCGAGGTCTCCCGCGTAGCGTGCCGCGTCGCCGAGGCCCTCCTCGATACGGAGCAACTGGTTGTACTTGGCGACACGCTCGCTACGCGCGGGTGCGCCGGACTTGATCTGACCGCAGCCGCATGCGACGGCGAGGTCGGCGATCGTGGTGTCCTCGGTCTCGCCCGAACGGTGGCTCATCATCGTCTTGTAGCCGTTGTTGTGGGCGAGCGTGACGGCGTCGAGGGTCTCGGTGAGCGTTCCGATCTGATTGACCTTGACCAGCAACGCATTTGCCGCACCCTTGGAGATGCCCTCTTCAAGACGCTCGGGGTTGGTGACGAACAGGTCGTCGCCGACGAGCTGTACCTTGTCGCCGAGCGCGTCGGTCAGCTTGACCCAGCCGTCCCAGTCGTCCTCGGACAGGCCGTCCTCGATCGACACGATCGGGAACTCGTCGACGAGCTTCTCGTAGTAGCTGATCATCTCGTCGCTGGAGAGCTTCTTACCCTCGAGGTTGTACACGCCGTCGCTGTAGAACTCGGTCGCCGCGGCGTCGAGAGCGATCGCGATGTCGCGGCCGAACTTGTAGCCAGCAGCCTCGACGGCTTCACCGATGACAGCGATGGCAGACGCGGTGTCGGGTAGGTCGGGGGCGAAGCCACCCTCGTCGCCGAGCGCCGTGTTCAGGCCGCGCTTGTGCAGCACCGACTTGAGCGAGTGGTAGACCTCAGCACCCCAGCGCAGCGCCTCCTTGAAGGTCGGCGCGCCGATCGGAGCGATCATGAACTCCTGGAAGTCGATGCCGTTGTCGGCGTGCTCGCCGCCGTTGATGATGTTCATCATCGGGACCGGGAGGATGTGGGCGTTGGGGCCGCCGATGTAGCGGAACAGCGGCAGTCCTGCCGACTCTGCGGCACCCTTGGCCACCGCAAGCGACACGCCGAGAATGGCGTTGGCGCCGAGCCTGCTCTTGTCGGGAGTGCCGTCGGCGTCGATGAGGGCCTGGTCGACGAGCCGCTGCTCTTCGGCCTCGATACCGATGACCGCGGGTGCGAGTTCGCTCAACACGCCCTCGACAGCCTTGGTGACGCCCTTTCCGCCGTAACGCTTGCCGCCGTCACGCAGTTCGACGGCCTCGTGCTCACCCGTCGACGCGCCGGATGGCACAGCGGCACGGGTGAACGTGCCGTCGTCGAGGACGACCTCGACCTCGACAGTCGGGTTGCCTCGCGAGTCCAGAATTTCGCGTGCACCAACCTGTTCGATGATTGCCACGGTGTTGCCCCTATCGGTGAACATGTCGGCGCCTCGCGCAGCCGACGGGTACGGGATCAAAGCCTAGTCGGTGAAGTCAACAGTCACGCATCAAGCGCGCAAGGCGGGGGTCTCGAGGTCGGTGCGGCGTTCAGTAGCGGACGTTGATCGAGTACGCGTTGGCGTGATCGCGCACGTCGATGACGTACGCCATCGAATTGTTGTAGACCTTGACCGCCTTCTCCCAACCCTGCGGTGTGGTCATGTCGCCGCCCGCTGACACGCAGAGGTAGCGGGCCGCTGACAGCGCGGCGTCGTCGATGTTGTCCGGATCGGCCTTGCCGTCACCGTTGGCGTCGACGCCGTAGCGTCGCCATGTCTCGGGGATGAACTGGAACGGCCCCATCGCGCGGTCGTGGGTGGCGTCGCCGTCGAGCTTCCCGCCGTCGGTGTCGGGGATCTCCATGTTTCCGCGCGTCCCGTCGAGCGGCACGCCCCGGATCGGTGGGCGGACATCGCCGTTCGGCGCGATCTCGGAGCCTCGGTACCGACCGTGTTTGCTCTCGACGCCCCCGATGCCTGCGAGCGTTGTCCACCCGATCCCGCACTCGGGGTGTTGCTGCCTTTGGATTTCGGCGGCGTTGCCGTAGGACTCCAGCGCGACGAACGGGATACCCGTGGCGTCGGAGATCGGCTTGGCCCAGTCGCGTAGCTGCTCGGCAGTGCGTCCGGGTGCGTTGATGTCGACGAAAGGTACCGGCGTCCCGAGGCCGGGCGGGATGCCGTCGGGAATGTCGGGACGCTTCAGGGAGGGCAGGTCAAGGCACGCCGACGTCAGAATTGCGACGCAGCTGAGAGCGGATATCGAGGCGAGTGCCCGTCGAAGGGTGGTCATCGATTCACCATCGTGCCATTGGTCCCTTGGTGATCTCGCATCGCGCAGCGTAGCCTTAGCTCGCTTACCGTAAGTAAGGCTGTGCTGACCAGCCACAACACAGCAAATCGGACAAACCGGAGAGATACGTGTTCGCGACCCTCATCATCGGCCTCCGCGAGGGGCTCGAGGCGGCGCTCATCGTGGGCATCATCGCGGCCTTCCTCCGACGCCAGGGCCGCACCGACGCTCTGCGCTGGATGTGGGTCGGGGTCGGCGTCGCCGTCGCCATCTGCGTCGCTGTTGCCATTGGACTCGAGGTGCTGTCGCGCGACCTGCCGCAGCGCCAGCAAGAAGGCCTCGAAACCGTCATCGGCGTCATCGCCGTCGCGATGGTCACGTACATGATTGTGTGGATGCGTCAGCACGCACGCGATCTCAAGGGCGACCTGGAGGCCGCGGCCACCGACGCGGTCAACGAGGGTTCGGCGATCGCGTTCGTGATGATGGCATTCCTCGCGGTGCTCCGCGAGGGACTCGAAACGTCGGTTTTCCTCGTCGCGGCTTTCAACGCCAGCAACAACGCCGTGCCGTCGGCATTGGGCGCGATCCTCGGAATCGGCATAGCCGTGCTCCTGGGCTACGGCATCTATCGCGGTGGCGTCCACATCAACCTCGCCCGCTTCTTCAAGGTCACCGGCCTGCTGCTCGCCCTGGTCGCCGCAGGACTCGTGATGACCGCCTTCCGCACCGCGCACGAGGCGGGCTGGCTCAATGTCGGCCAGCAACAGGTCGTCGACCTGACCTGGCTGGTCCAACCCGGCTCCATCCAATCCTCGCTGCTGACCGGCGTTCTCGGGATTCAGCCGAAGCCTGTGCTCATCGAGGTCGTCGGCTGGGCGGTGTATCTGCTCATCGTCGGCACCATCGTGCTCTGGCCCGCGGGCAAGGCATTCCCCCGACGCGCCGCAGGGCTGGCGTGCGGCGCTCTCGCCGGAGTGCTCGCGATCGCGGCCGTCGTCGTCTTCTCCACGGCACCGGCAGAACCTGACGCGCCGTCGGACACGATGCGCGCCAGCGTCTCCGGCACGCCGTCGACGTCCGGTGTGCTGACGGGCAAGACCATTCGGGTCCCCGACCCCGTCGCAGTACACGTCGAGTCCGCCGACGCCACGCAGGCATCGGGCACACTCACCTCAGGATCTGTGTCGACGCCGCTGCCCAAGCTCACTCCCACCGACGACGCGCAGATCGGCTCGACGAGCTACCCGACCTATCAGCAGCTTGCCTCGCCGAACCTCGATATCGCCTCGCTGGTTCCCGACGCTCCCGCGCGCGTCACGCCCGCACAGGTCGCCGCGGGCAACAACGGACGCCTGCCGGTCGGCCTGAACACGCAGACGTTCGGAGCCGACGCACCGGTGATCTACACGGTCACCGCAACGGTGACGACCAGCGTCGACCCGACGTTCCACTCGCCGGTCGCCGCGGATGTCCACTACGTCGTAACCGCGACGGCCACACCCGATTCTGGAGCGGCCGTGGTGCTCGGGAAGGTCGCGACCTTCGACGCCGAGCACACCGCTGATGCCGCCGAACTCGGTGCGCTGCAACACGCCATCGACCAACGGTCGGCACATCACACCCGGTCCGTCGTCGTGCCCCTGTGGCTTGCGGGCGGCGCGGTCGTCGCCGCGATTCTGGCCGGAGTGCTGCTGGTACGACGCAGGCGTCCGACGCCGCCACCTGAACATGAGGATTTGCAGACAGGGACCCTGACAGGCCCCGCTCACACAAAGGAGAAAACCACATGAGGGTGCGACCACTGGTGGCCGTCGGCGCGGCAGCCGTCGCCGTCGTCGGGATCGCGGGCTGTTCGGACAGCTCCGACTCGTCGAACTCGTCGTCGGATGTGAAGACCGTCAAGGTCGAGATCACCGATCAGGGCTGCAAGGCCACCCCGGACAAGGTCGACGCGGGGCCGATCACCTTCGAGATCACCAACACGAATGCGGCGGCGGTCAGCGAGGTCGAGCTGATCAAGGACAACCGCATTCTCGCCGAGCGGGAGAACATTGCTCCCGGTATGGCGTCGGTGTCGTTCTCCCACAAGCTCGATGGCGGCACATACGAGCTGTACTGCCCCGGCGCCACCAACGAAAAGACTCAGTTCACGGTCACCGGCAAGGCAACGGAGGCAACCGGAACCGTCGCGGACAAGCTGAAGACCGCGTCCGCCGACTACAAGGCCTACGTGATCACTCAGGTCAACAGCCTCGTCGAGAACACCAGGACGCTGACCGACGCCGTGAAGGCCAACAACCTCGAGGCCGCACGGGAGGCGTATCCCAAGGCCCGCCCGTACTACGAGCGCATCGAGCCCATCGCCGGCGCATTCTGCACCGACGGTTCGACGGACTGCTCCGACAACGCTTCTGTCAGCCTCGATTTCGCGATCGACGCCCGTCCGGACGCAGTCAGCCCCGGCGACAAGTGGGAGGGCTTCCACGTCCTGGAGAAGGCGATCTACCAGGACAAGAACCTCGCGAACATGGGCCCTGTCGCAGCGGAACTGCAGAAGAACGTCGAACTACTCCAGAGCGTCGTCAACAAGCCGGAATTCACCTTCGCTCCCGCTGAAATCGTCAACGGCGCAGGCGATCTGCTCGACGAGGTCTCGACGACCAAGCTCACCGGTGAGGAAGAGGCGTACTCGCACATCGACATCCTCGACATGCAGGCGAACATCGAGGGCTCCGAGCAGGCCTTCGCCATGGTCAAGCCTGCGCTGAAGGAGATCGATCCGCAGCTCACGCAGACCATCACCGACGCGTTCGCGAGGGTCGACTCACTCATCGACACCTTCCGCGACCCCAACGAGCCCGGCGGCTTCAAGAACTTCACCCAGGTGACCGCCGAGCAGAAGCGCGAGATGGCAGCGGCCATCGTCGCCGTCAAGGATCCGCTGGCGCAGGCCGGCGGAAAGATCGCCGCAGCGAGCTGATGTGATGTCCGCCGACGACAACAATTCGACGCAGCAACCGGATGACGCCAGCCCATCCGACCAGACCGCCGAGACGTCCAGCAGTGGACGTGGACCGCGCTTGGGACGTAGGGGATTTCTTGGTGCCGCCGGGCTCGCCGGAGTTGTCGTCGGCGGCGCTGCGGGCGGCGCCATCGGCTATGCCGCCGCACCGAAACCGACCGACACCGCGTCGGAGGCCGTCGAATTCTACGGCGAGCACCAAGCCGGAATCATTACACCCCAACAGAATTCGCTCGTGTTCGCCGCATTCGACGTTGCCGACTCGGTGACAACGCAGCAACTCGAGGTGATGCTCGCACGGTGGGCCGCCGCTGCCAGCCTGCTCACGCAGGGCAAGCCCGTCGGACCGGTGGAGACTCGTCCGGGCTCGCCTCCCGCGGATACCGGGGAGGCATTCGACCTCGGGCCGAACAAACTCACGATCACCGTCGGCTTCGGCCCGAGCCTGTTCGACGACCGATTCGGCCTGCGCGACAAGATGCCCGCCGCGCTGAAACCGTTGGGACAGTTGGCAGTCGACACGACGATCGATCCGTCGATCAGCGGCGGCGACATCTGCGTGCAAGCCTGCTCCGAAGACCCACAGGTCGCCTTTCACGCCGTCCGCAACCTTGCCCGCATCGGCCGCAGCGTTGTCACGCTGCGCTGGCTCCAGGAGGGTTTCGGCCGCGCGTCTGCCACGTCGACGTCGCAGGTGACACCACGAAATCTGTTGGGTTTCAAGGACGGAACGGCCAACATCAAGGCCGAGGACCCGAGCGTCGCCAAAGAATGGGTCTGGGTCGGCGACGAGACGGATCAGCCGTGGATGAAGGGCGGCTCGTATCTGGTGTCGCGCAAGATCCGCATGCACATCGAGGCGTGGGACTCCGACGACATCGGCAACCAGGAGTTGATCTTCGGGCGCACCAAGGACGTCGGCGCTCCCCTGTCGGGCGGCAGTGAGTTCACCACGATCGACTTCCACAAACGACTCGACACCGGCAAGTACGCGGTCGACCGGTTCTCGCACGTGCGACTCGCACACCCCGATAACAACGGTGGCGCGCAGATCCTGCGTCGGGGATACAACTACACTGACGGAATCGACACGCGCACAGGAACTCTCGCCGCCGGACTGTTCTTCATCGCGTACCAGAAGAACGCGCACGAGCAGTTCGTCCGCATCCAGAACAACCTCGCCCAGGACGGGCTCAACGAGTACATCGCACCCATCTCGAGCTCACTGTTCGCCATCCCACCGGGACTGTCGAAGATCGGCGACTGGTACGGCAAAAAGCTCTTCGGGTACACGGACTAGCGCGGCGGCGTCGGGGCGGCGGCGTCGGGGCGGACCGCCCCCACCCGCGCAGAAAGTAGGGGAAGGATTCTTTCCCCCAGTTCCCGAGGTTTCCCCGCGACACATCCCGAGAAAACCCACACAACACGCGGAAGGAGCCTTTCCCCTAGTTTCTGCGCGCTGGCTCAGGCCGACGGCCCCGCGCAGAAAGCCACGGAAGACACCCTTCCCCTACTTCCTGCGCCTCGCCGCGCTTCCCGCGCTCTCGGACTACCCCGACCGCCCGCTGATCGAGCCTGTCGAGATCACTCGGCCAGGACGCCCCGGCGGACCAGCTCGTCGACGACGCGGCCGGCTAGTTCTGCGATGTCGGCGCCGGTGGTGTCGAAGCGCAGGTCGGGGTTCTCGGGCTTCTCGTATGGCGCGTCGACTCCCGTGAGTCCCTTGAGTTCGCCACGCCGCGCGCGTTCGTAGAGGCCCTTGGGGTCGCGGCGTTCGCACTCCCCGACCGGCGTCGACACGTGCACCTCGATGAAGTCGAGGTCGGCGGCGTCGTGCAGTTCGCGGGCGATCTCGCGGTCGGACCGCAATGGCGAGACCATCGACGCGATCGCGATCACCCCGGCGTCGGCGAACAGACGCGCGAGATGCCCTACGCGCCTGATGTTCTCGGCGCGGTCGCCGGGCGAGAAGCCGAGATCGTCGGAGATCCCGTGCCTGATGTTGTCGCCGTCGACGAGGTAGGCGACGCGGGCACGATTCACCAGTTCGCGTTCGAGCGCGACAGCAACCGTCGACTTACCGGAAGCGGGTAGGCCGGTGAGCCACACCGTCGCTCCGCGCTGGCCGGTCTTGGTCCAGCGCTCGTTGCGGCTCAACGCACTCGGGTGCCACTTGATGTCGTTGCGGGTCGCCTTGCCCGGAATCACCTCGCGCGGCTCGAGGATCGTTCCCGCACCGACCGTGTCGTTCGACGCCTCGTCGATCAGGATGAACGCGCCCGTGTCGCGGTTGCTCGCATACGGATCGGCAACCACAACCGACGACGTCCGCAGCGTGAGTGTGCCGATGTCGTTGAGCGCCAACTCCGACGGCCCGACCTGCTCGAGCAGTGTCTCCGGATCGAGTTTGCGCTCGAGCGCCTGAACCGTCGCGCGTACCGTCGACGCACCCTGCTTGAGCGCGACACGATCGCCCGCGTGGAGCGGAGTCTCCGACAGCCAGCAGACCGTCGCCGACAGTTCGCGTGCGGCCACGGGCAGATGCGCATCCTCGGCCCCGCTGACGATCACGTCGCCACGGCCGACGTCGATGTCGTCTGCCAACTGCACCGAAACAGACAGCGGCGCAACGGCTGTCGACCGAGCCGGATCGAGCGTGTCGAGCGCGGTCACGGTGGTGCGTGATCCCGACGGCAGTACGAGAACAGGATCGCCGACGTCGAGGGTTCCCGCGGCAACGCGACCGGTGTAACTACGCTTGCCGTCGGCTCCCGGCCGAGACACCCACTGGATGGGCAGACGCAGTTCGCGCGCAACGGGATTGGGCGCGTGCAGCTCGATACCCTCCAGGTATTCGAGCAGTGTCGGGCCGGTGTACCAGGGCGTGTTCTCCGACTTGTTCACGACGTTGTCGCCGAGCTTCGCCGCGACCGGGATCGCGGTGATCTCCGCTGCACCGACATTCGTGGCCAGTTCGTTGAGGTCTGCGACCAACTCTGCGAATCGCTCGGCGGAGAAGTCGACGAGATCGATCTTGTTGACCGCGGCGACGATGTGCGGGACACCGACCAACGTGGCGATACGCGCATGCCGACGGGTTTGGCGTAGCAAGCCTTTTCGTGCGTCGACGAGCAATACCGCGACATGAGCGTTCGATGCTCCGGTGAACGTGTTGCGGGTGTAGCGCTCATGCCCCGGGGTATCGGCGAGCACGTAGCTACGTGTGGGACTCGAGAAGAACCGGTAGGCGACGTCGATGGTGATGCCCTGCTCACGTTCGGCCCGCAGGCCGTCGGACAGTGCGGCCAGATCGACGTCGCCGTCGTCGGACGTGACTCCCTCGAGGTGATCTGTCGGCAGTGAGCCGGTGTCGTGCAGGATGCGGCCGATGAGCGTCGACTTACCGTCGTCGACGCTGCCTGCGGTCGCCAGACGCAGAATCTGCCGTCGACGCGTGGGAACGCCTGTCCCCAATGGGGTTTCGCTTCGCTGCGCATCCTCGGAAGGATCGCGGGTCACGGTCTCGGTCATCAGAAGTAACCCTCTCGTTTGCGGTCCTCCATGGCGGCCGACGACGTGCGATCGTCGGCGCGGGTCTCACCGCGTTCGGATACCGTTGCGGCACTGATCTCTTCGATGATCTCGGGGATCGTTGTCGCACGCGAGCGCACCGCGCCGGTGATCGTCAGGTCACCGACCGTGCGGTAGCGCACCCACTCCGTGCTGACATCGTCGGAGGAATCCGGCTGCGAGTAGGGCGACACGGTGAGCAATATGCCGTCACGGTCGAACACCTCGCGCTCGGCCGCATAGTAGATCGGCGGAAGGTCGAGGTCCTCGAGTTCGATGTAGCGCCAGATGTCGGTTTCGGTCCAATTCGACAGTGGGAACACACGAACCGATTCGCCGCGTCGGATTCGCCCGTTGTAGAGCGACCACGGTTCGGGACGTTGAGCGCGCGGATCCCACTGGCCGAACTCGTCGCGGAAGCTGAACACCCGCTCCTTGGCACGCGCGCGGTCTTCGTCGCGTCGGGCACCGCCGAACGCGGCGTCGAACCGGCCCTCCTCCAACGCGTCGAGGAGCACGCGAGTCTGGAGCCGGTTACGCGAACCCGACGGAATCAAACTCATCGTCGCATCGGTTCCCGACGCCATCGCCGCGGGACGCGTGGCGGAGTCGACCGATCC
>NZ_LZMI01000033.1:0-1570 GCF_001665475.1 Gordonia sp. 852002-51296_SCH5728562-b
ACGCTCGGCTGGGGTATCCCAGCCGAGCGTTTTGCGTGGACGGCCGTTGAGTTCCTGCGCGACGTGCTCAAGATCGGCTGGACCGTAGACACTGAGGTCAGTGCTTTTGGGGAAGTACTGCCGTAGCAGTCCGTTGGTGTTCTCGTTGGTACCGCGCTGCCACGGGCTGGCCGGATCGCAGAAATACACCTGCATGTCGGTGGCGATGCTGATCTGCTTGTGTCGGGCAAGCTCGGCGCCCTGGTCCCAGGTGAGCGACCCGCGTAGGTGCGCGGGTAGGTCCTTGATCGCGGTGATGATCGCGTCACGGACTTGTTCGGCGTCGTGCCCATCCGGCAGGTGCAGCAGCATCGTGTAACGGGTGGAACGCTCGACGAGAGTGCCGATCGCGGTCTTGTTCTGCTCCCCGGTGATCAGATCCCCCTCCCAGTGCCCGGGGACCGCCCGGTCGTCCACCTCTGCCGGCCGGTCGCTGATCATCACCATCGGGTCGATGAATCGCTGATATCGCTCACCCTCTCGGCGCTGCGACCTCCGGCGCGTCCTACCGGTCCGAAGTGCTTGTTGGACTTCACGTTTCAACCCTCCGCGGGCTTGGAAGTACAAGGCTTGATAGATCGTTTCGTGGCTCACCCGCATGCTTTCGTCGTCGGGATGATCCCGGCGCAGGCGGTGAGAGATCTGCTCCGGCGAGAGCTTCCTCGACAAGCCGTCCTCGACCGCTGCCCGTAGGACCGCGTTCACCACCAGTTTGGACTGCTTGGGCCGCGCCCGGAGCGCCGCCGCGATTCGATCGGCCTGATGCGGCAGGTACCGGCCGGCGACACTATGCGCACGCACCTCGCGGGAGATGGTCGAGACGTTCTTTCCGATCCGCGTGGCGATGGTCCTCATCGAATCCTTGACCACCAGCCCGTCAGCGATCGCAATCCGATCCTCCAGCGACAGATACCGATCGCTGATCACCGAGATAGCCGCATCCGGGCAGGTCATAGTAGCCACGGGCTGTTTGTAGACGGTTCCGAGCCGGTAGTCCACAACGGTGCCGTCCGGGCGGACCCGGGTGTTGCCGACCTTCCGAATTCCCTGACGCCAATCCCGGGCGGTGCGCACATTGACCCCCACCTCGCGCGCCGCGCTCGCTGAGGACCAGCCTTGCTCGATCAACGCAAAGAACCGCATCCTCGCCGCAGGCTTGCCAGACACTGTGATCTTGTCCGCGTCTACCAGGCCAGCATCGACAAGTATCCGACGCGCAACGGAGAACGCCACATCACACTCGAACGCAGCCCTGTTGATCGACCCGGTCCGATCGAACACCGCCACGATCCGTCCAGGATCAGCCGGCTTACCCGGCCCACGAGGCCGCCCCACCGGCCGACCGATCGCCCGGAGAATCGCGTAGCACCGATGCCGCGGCACGCCCACCGCAACAGCGGCTTCCTTCACCGGCACCCCGGCATCCACCAGCCTCGCCAACTGGTCACCGAACCGAACACAGTCCTCCTGAAACGACATGATCGCCGCAACCTCTCACCTGAGAGTGTTGCGACGATCATGTGAACCCGCC
>NZ_LZMI01000034.1:0-62362 GCF_001665475.1 Gordonia sp. 852002-51296_SCH5728562-b
ATCTCAGCCAGAGAGACAAAAACCTGACCAAACAAAAACTAGCAACACCCAGACCCAAAGACCTGAGCGTCACAAAAATAAATCATCACATAATCCAAAAACTTGGACACACGATGCCAAAATATGGCATCAGACAATCTTGTCAATACACTATCGAGTTCTCAAAGAACACACACCTACCAGCGCCACCCCGCATGGCGAGGCGCTCTCTAGTAAGCTGGTGTTTGGATTTTGCTGACCCCGTCTCCGGAGCAACTCTTCCAAGCTACCAGATCCGATTCGCGTTCGCAACACTGTGTGTTGCGGGCTATTCGTTTCTGGCCGCATCGGTGTTCCAGGCTATCAGACCTGAGACACTGCAGTTTCCCCGATTCCGTGTCGGCCCCGGGGTCTTGCTCGCTGCGGTGCAACAAGAAAGTTACACACACGGGAACAGCGCGTCAAATCGCCTGGTCAGAGCGTTAAACGAGCGCCGGCAAAGCTCTTCTTACCGCGTCGGATGACCAGCCAACGGCCGTGAAGCAGGTCGGAAGTGCCTGGAGTCCACTCCGGATCGGTGATCTTGGCGTTGTTGACGTAGGCACCCCCTTCCCCGATCGCGCGCCGTGCAGCTTTATTGCTCTCAGAGAGCCCGCTGTCCACCAGAAGTCCGACGAGCGTCGGTGCGTCGGAGCTGTACTCGGCGATCGTCGTCTCGCCCAGTGCTGCGGCGAGCGTCGACTCATCGAGATCGGCCAGTTCGGCGCGACCGAACAATGCCTGGCTGGCGAGTTCCACGGCCTGGGTATTGGCTGCGCCGTGGATGAGTGTCGTCATCTCCGCTGCGAGGCGCTTCTGCGCCAACCGGAGATGCGGCGTCTCTTCGGTTGCGCGCTCCAGCTCGCCGATCTCCTCGCGCGTGAGGAACGTGAACCACTTCAGGTAGCGGACGACGTCGGCGTCGGACGTGTTCACGAAGTACTGGTACCAGGCGTAGGGACTGGTGAGTTCCGGGTCGAGCCAGAGGCTTCCGCCGCCGGTCGACTTACCAAACTTCTTGCCATCCGACGAGGTCACGAGCGGAACCGTCAGCGCGTGCACGGTGTTTCCGGTGATTCGGCGCGTGAGATCGACACCGCCGACGATGTTTCCCCACTGATCCGAGCCGCCGATCTGCAGGCTGCACCCGTGCCTGCGGTGCAGTTCGAGGTAGTCGTTGGACTGCAGCAGCAGATAGCTGAACTCGGTGTAGCTGATGCCATCGGACTCGAGGCGTCGTCGAACCGTCTCTCGAGCGAGCATCACGTTGACCGAGAAGTGCTTACCGAGGTCGCGAAGGAACTCGATGGCGCTGAGCCCTGCCGTCCACTCCATGTTGTTGACGAGGAGCGCGCTGTTCGGGCTGTCGTCGAATCGCAGGAAGCTGGCCAACTGGTCGCCGATGCGTCCCGTCCATCCGCCTACAGTGTCGACGGAGTTCATCGTCCGCTCACCGACGTCGCGCGGGTCGCCGATGAGTCCGGTGGCACCGCCGGCAAGAGCGATGGGCCGGTGACCTGCGAGCTGAAAGCGACGCAGCGTCAACAACGGCACCAGGTGTCCGGCGTGCAGGCTCGACGCCGTCGGGTCGAACCCGGCGTACACGGTGATCGGGCCCGCCTCGACCGCGGAGCGCAGTTCGTCGATGTCGGTTGACTGTGCGATCAACCCTCGCCACTGCAGATCGTCGAGAATGTGCGAACCGTCGATTCGGTCTTCAGAGGTCAGTGTGCTCACACATCGATCTTGTCATCCACCCCCGCGGGGTCGTCGCAGACCCGACCCCTGGTGATCAGGCAGATGTCAGGCGTTCGTGCTCGGCGTCGGCGACCGCCCGTGCTTCGGTGGCCAACATGACCGGGATGCCGTCGGCGTCGATCCGGTAAGCGACGCGAAGCCGCGGGTTGTAGAGCTCGTCGCCCGCGTCGAGCAGTGGCCCATGATCTTGCGGGCACACCAGCCGGTCACGAACGATCGGATCCAGTGACTGCGCGCGAGAACTCATCGACTTTGCTTCCTCTCTCAGCGGATATTCCCCAGCGACTGTTCGCACTGCCGCGGGGCATGCCAGCAAGCCTAGTGGCGCGCGCGAACGTGTCGGTCACCCAGTCGCCGCGACATCACCGTGTGCCGGTCGCCGTTTCCCCGACTCTCGTCCTCGTCGGTGTGGCCGTGGTGGCCGCCGCTTTCGCCGAGGTCGTGCGGCCGCGCGACGATGCTGACGAGGAGTCTGCGGAGGCCGGTAGCCAGTCCACTCGGCTCACCGCAGTCTTGGTGAACCGTCGGTACCTGCCCTCCGAGTCGCGGTACCAGACCTTTGACCCGGGTTTGGGAACGCCGCGGGCCGCCAGTTCGCGTGCCTGTGGCCGATACGACTCCGACACCGGAATCTCGTCGACGATCCAGACCAGATGGGGCCGGCGGTGCGCGGGCAGTGCGCCGAGCCCTAGTCGCAGTTGCGTGACGGTCAGTGAATCCACGTCGACGTCGGACCGCATGGTCAGCGCTGCCACGACGATCTGGCTTCCCGGATCGCCGAGCCGATAAGCGGCCACCTGGTCGACACCGGGTACGCGCGAAAGCAGTTGTTCGATCGGGGGAAGGTAGATGGGCCCTTCGACCGAATGCGCAACGGTGTCAACCGATCCCATGAACCACAAGTCGTCGTCGGAATCCCGGTAGAACAGGTGGCCGGACACCTCCCACCGGTCCTTGGGTGCGAAAACGTCACGCAAGACAGTCGCGGTGGTGTCGAAACGATGGCGCGATCGCGCCAGCAGCAGACCGACCTCGCCCTGCCCCGCACGATCTACGAAACCACTTTCGCCGACGACGAGACGTTCGGCGTCGACGTCGTACGCCGCGATCGCGACCTCGTTGGTCTCCGGAAGAGCGCGACCCATCGACCCGACCTTGTCGGCGGCGACGTTAGCGAGGATGGCCGACCCGTCGGCGGTCGCGAAGAACTCGAGAACGCGGGCGCGCGGAAACCGTTCACCGATCTCGTCCCACAGACCGGTGGGAAGTCCCGATCCCATGAACAACCGGATCGGATTGTGCTCGTTGACCTGAAAGTTCTTGTCGTGCAGTATCTCCCGCAACATCGACCAGGTATACGACACCACGGTGACGCCGTATCGATGAACCTCGGTGACAAAGTTCTCGGCGTCGACCCCCTCCGACAAGGCGATACGCGACCGGCCGACGGCTGTCGCCCCAAGCGTGGTCAGCAGTCCGGAGGCGTGGTGCAGCGGCGGGATGCAATAGACCGTGTCGCGGTCGGTGAGACCAGCCGCCGACGCCGCGCCGAACGCCGACATCGCAAACCGGTGATTGGTCACCGGCCACACGGCGAGTTTGCCGCGTGAGCGGGTGAAGAGGATGAACGCGAGATCGCCTGCGAGACCGGGATCCGGGCGGTACCACGCAGGCATCTGCACGACGTCGGGGTCGATCTGCTCCATGTCGATGATGGTGTGGCCGTCAGCGCCGTCGATCTCACGTGCCGACCCGCTTCCGCCACCGAGTACGAGCACCCGATCGCTGTGTGCGGTTGCGGTGTCGAGGTGAACGGGATCGCAGATGACGACGTTCGCGCCGGCCAGTCGCAGCATCTCCCCGACGTCGCCTTCACCGGCGAGGAGCACCGCAACCGCGCCCAATCGGGACAGTGCGGCAACGGCGACCAGCGCGCTCGGGCGCGTATCCATCAGGACGCCGATGTGCTCACCGGGGCGCACGCCGCACTGCACCAGTCCCGCCACCACGTTGTTGATGCGGGTGTCGACCTGAGAATGGGTGAGAACTCGATTCTCGAAGAGGAACACCTCGCGGTCGCTGCCCCAGTCGGTGTTCTCCGACATCAGCTTTCCCAGCGAGATCCGAGTGCCCGACTGGATCTGTCCGAGACGGAACAGTCGCGGCACCGTGCGGACGGATTCCTGTGCGACAGCCACCGATGTCCGCTGGACCGCGCCTGCCATTTCCCACAGCTCGCGGGACGCGCCGGCACCCGCATCGGCAACAGAACCGATGCCGTGGGTGATACGCGACAACAGTCCGACGCCGGTGCCTTTGCCGTCGATCGGTGCCTCCATCGGCTCCACGTGATCGGGCTCGGGCCCCAGGCCCTCCTGCCAATTGATCCATTCCGCAGTCGTCGGCCACGTACGAGTACCGGACGTACTTCCCACCACAAGTCCGAAATGGCCTACGGGCAACCGTGATTCGTACACGCGGGCTCGTGGCGCCGCACGGACGACACCTCGGATCGCGACCGGTTGCCCGATGTCGTCGACCTCCCCCACGAACCCCAGAACCGGAGCCGTGATCTCGGCGAGCGTCACCAGTTCTCCATTGATGACAAATCCGCCGGACACCATGCGATTGTGTGCGACGAACTGGCGCAGCAGTTCCGCGATGGCCGGCCCGGACCAGGCGACCCATCCTTCGGCTTCGAGGAAGCGTCGCTGGTCTTCGCGGGGCAGAAGCGCGTCGCGGTCGTGGAGTTGTCGGAGGAAGTCGAAGCGGCTGCGCGCGGTTTTCACCGGGTCGAGCATCTGGAAGCCGAGACGCGCGAGCCAACTCGGCACCCAGAGGTGGGGAAACACCTTGTCGGCCAGGACCTCGGCGCCCGGCGCAACCAGCGCTGCGGGGAGCCCGAGCGGTAACGCCGCAAGAACGTCGACGGGGCTACCGAAGGTGATCACGCTCGCCACGCCGCGGGATCGTCGATACGCGGCTGCCTGATAGGCGAACATGCCGCCCTGCGAGTAGCCGGCAACGTGAACGTCGCGGCCGGTGGACTCGATGATCCAGTCGACCGCCTCACTCACCGCGACCACGTGATCGGCGAGGTTGCGCTCCATCCCGCCCTCTTCGTGGTCGGGAGACCCGAAGTCGACGACCCATGGGGTGATGCCGTGGCGGTGCAACACCGAGACCGCGCCATTGTGTTCGGTCACGTCATAGACGTTGGCGGACACCATCATCGGGGGGATCAACACGATGTTGGGTCCGGTTGCGGGGGCATCCGGGAAATAGCGCCGCAACCGGAACATCCGTGTGGTCTCGACCACGGTGAACGGCGCGGGCTCGGTTCCGGTCTGCAGACCGCCGTACCGGAGCACCTCGAGCCCGTTCTGTGCCGTCGCGAGGACACGCTCGGCGAAGGCCTTCACGTCGGGAATGCCGCCGCCTGACATCAACCACGCTCCTCCCCACACACCGGATGGTGATCCAAGTCACTCTACCCAGCTCGGTCAACTCGCACCGTACACGGATCGACTTGGACCCCGCGCACTCGTCGGCCTCACTGTGACCGTGAACTCACCGACCACCGCGAGCGCAACGCGGGAAGCTCCCGATCGAGGACGTCGAGCTGTCGCTGCACCTGCGACGGAGCGGTTCCGCCGTAGGCGTCGCGCGACTCGATGGATCCGCGAACGGTCAGCACCTCGCGAACCTGTGGCGTGAGAGCCGGATCGATCGACGCGAACGTGGCGTCGTCGAGTTCGTCGAGTCCGACGCCACGGCTCTCTGCCTCACGCACGCACGCACCGGCGACCTCGTGCGCTACGCGGAACGGAACGCCTTGACGCACAAGCCATTCGGCGATGTCGGTGGCGAGGGTGAATCCCGCGGGAGCCAGTTCGGCCATCCGGTCCTCGTGGAACTCGAGTGTGCCGACCATGCCTGCGATCGCAGGCAACAGCAGTTCGAGCTGCGCGACGGCGTCGAACACCGGCTCTTTGTCTTCCTGCAGGTCGCGGTTGTAGGCGAGCGGCTGGGCCTTCAGGGTCGCCAGCAGGCCGGTGAGGTCACCGATCAATCTGCCGGCTTTGCCTCGTGTGAGTTCCGCGACGTCGGGGTTTTTCTTCTGCGGCATGATCGAGCTGCCCGTCGACCAGGCGTCGGCGAGCGTGACGTAACCGAATTCGGCGGTGCTCCACAGGATCACCTCTTCGGCGAGTCGCGACAGATCGACGGCGATCATCGCGAAGACGAACGATGCCTCGGCCGCGAAGTCTCGCGACGACGTCGCGTCGATCGAGTTCTCCGCGGCGGCCGAAAACCCCAGATCAGCGGCGATCGCCTCCGGATCGAGGCCGAGTGACGAACCAGCCAATGCACCGGACCCGTACGGGGACACCGCAGTTCGACGATCCGCGTCGGCAAGCCTGTCGACGTCGCGGATCAGCGGTTGCGCGTGCGCGAGCAGATGATGTGCGAGCAGCACCGGCTGGGCTGCCTGCAGATGTGTCTTGCCCGGCATGACGGCGTCGGGATGTGCGCGAGCCTGAGCCGTCAACGCCTCGACGACGTCGAGCACACCTGTTGCGATCGAGCGCATCGCCTCGCGCAGCCACATGCGGAAGAGCGTGGCGACCTGATCGTTGCGCGACCGTCCGGCGCGCAGCCTGCCACCGAGGTCGGCTCCGACGCGCTCGATGAGTCCGCGTTCGAGGGCGCCATGCACGTCCTCGTCGGACTCGGCGGCCACAAAGGTGCCGTCGGCGACGTCGCTCGCGAGCTGGTCGAGACCGGCGAGCATGGCGGTCAGATCGTCGTCGGACAGCAGGCCCGCGCGGTTAAGAACCCTGGCATGCGCCTTCGACGCCTGGATGTCGAACGGGGCGAGCACCCAGTCGAACTGCGTCGACTTGCTCAGCGCCGCCATCGCGTCGGCGGGTCCCGACGCGAAGCGACCCCCCCAGAGCGACCCCTTATTCGTTGTCCCCTGCTGGGCTGAGAGGCCCTGATCACTCACTGAGCAGGTCCCGCTTGGCCGCGATCTTCGACGACAGGCCGTGCAGCTCGACGAATCCACGTGCAGCGGACTGATCGAAGCTGTCGCCCTCGTCGTAGGTCGCGAGGTTGAAGTCATACAGCGACTCGCCGCTGCGGCGGCCGTTGACCGAGATGTGGCCACCGTGCAGCACGAGGCGGATCTCGCCGGAGACATGCTCCTGCGTGGAGTCGACGAAGGTGTCCAGCGAGCGCTTGAGAGGTGAGAACCAGAGGCCGTCGTACACCAGCTCGGCCCACTTCTGGTCGGTCCGACGCTTGAAGCGTCCGAGTTCGCGCTCGAGCGTGACGTGTTCGAGCTCTTCGTGGGCGGTGATCAGCACCATCGCGCCGGGGGCCTCGTAGATCTCGCGGCTCTTGATGCCGACGAGGCGATCTTCGACGACGTCGAGGCGGCCGACACCCTGTGCACCCGCGCGGCGGTTGAGTTCCTCGATCGCCTCGAGCACGCTGACCGGGCGACCGTCGATGGCGATCGGGCGACCCTTGTCGAACGTGATGATGACCTCGTCGGGCGAGTTCCAGTTGATCGTCGGATCCTCGGTGTAGCTGTAGACGTCCTTGGTAGGTGCATTCCACAGGTCTTCGAGGAAGCCGGTCTCGACAGCTCGACCCCACACGTTCTGGTCGATCGAGAACGGCGACTTCTTGGTCACGTTGATCGGGATGTCGTTCTCCTCGGCGAAGGAGATGGCCTTCTCGCGCGTCCACGCGTAGTCGCGGACGGGGGCGATGACCTCGAGATCTGGTGCCAGCGAAGCGAAACCGACCTCGAAGCGCACCTGGTCGTTGCCCTTACCCGTGCAGCCGTGCGCGACGACGGTGCCGCCGTGATCGCGTGCCGCGGTCACGAGATGCTTGGCGATCAGCGGGCGCGACAGTGCCGACACCAACGGGTACCGGTCCATGTACAGCGCATTCGACGTGATCGCGGGCAGGCAGTAGTCGTCTGCGAACTCGTCGCGTGCGTCGACGAGCACGGCTTCGACAGCACCGCAGTCGAGCGCGCGTTGACGGACGACCTCCATGTCCTCGCCGCCCTGTCCGAGGTCGAGCGCGACGGCGACGACCTCCTTACCGGTCTCCTTGCCGATCCAACTGATAGCGACCGAGGTGTCGAGGCCGCCGGAGTATGCAAGTACGACGCGTTCCGCCATGGTGGTGTGTGCTCCTATGTCGTGGTTCGACATCCATCATCGGATGTCGTGCCCGATGCGATCGGGCTGGGGTCTGTTTGTCGGTCCGGTACGGGCCTCTGTGTGTCCGGCTCCGGCTCAGGCGCTGCCGGGGCGTCGGTAAGGGGTTGTCACACGAGGCCCTCGATTCGTCGTGCGAGCTCGGCCCCGTCGATCGGCGCCCGTGCACACACGAAGATCGTGTCGTCACCCGCGATTGTGCCCACCACGTCGGGCAGGCTTGCTCGGTCGATGGCGCTGGCCAGGTAGTGCGCGGCGCCGGGCGGGGTGCGCAGAACGGCGAGGTTTCCGCTGGCGTCCGTCGACACCAGCAGTTCGCTGAGCAGTCGAGACAGTCGGGCGGTGCCGCCGAACACCCCGCGAACGGGCGCGCCGTCCTCGGGGACGACGTACACGCCGACGCCGCCGTCTGCGGCGCGCAACTTGACGGCGCCGAGTTCGTCGAGGTCGCGTGAGAGCGTTGCCTGCGTGGCGTCGACTCCCCTGCCGGCGAGCAATTGCTGCAACTCCGACTGCGACCGCACCTGATGGGAACCAAGCACTTCGACGATGAGCGCGTGTCGCCCTGCCCGTGTGCTCGCGAGCCTGGTGTCTGTGTGGTCGGCGATGCGCGCGGCGCCCGCATCAGCGTTGCTGCTCACTTCTGCCCCAACAGCCAGATGAGCAGCGCCTTCTGCGCATGCAACCTGTTCTCCGCCTCGTCGAAAACAGCACTTGCGGGGCCGTCGATCACCTCGTCGGTGATCTCATCGCCACGGTGAGCGGGCAGGCAGTGCAGGACGATCGCGTCCGGATCCGCAACGGCGAGGAGCTCGGAGTTGATCTGGTACGGCCGGAACGGCGCGCGACGATCCTTGCCGTCGTCCTCCTGCCCCATCGAGACCCACGTGTCGGTGACCAACACATCGGCCCCACGCGACGCCGCGACAGGATCGGATTCGACGCTGACCGATCCCCCGGTCAGCGCAGCCCGCTTCTCGGCGTCGGCGATCACGACCGGGTCGGGCTCGAAACCGTCAGGCGCACTGATCGTCACGTGCATTCCCGCGGTCGCGCCGCCGAGCGCCAACGAGTGCGCCATGTTGTTCGCGCCGTCGCCGAGGTAGGTCATCGTCAGCCCCGCGGTGCGACCCTTGCGTTCGACGATGGTCTGCAGGTCGGCGAGCACCTGACAGGGATGGAACAGATCCGACAGCGCGTTGACGATCGGAATCGACGCCGTCGAGGCCATCGCTTCGAGACGCTCCTGACCGAAGGTCCGCCACACGACGGCCTCCACGAACCGTGACAGCACCCGGCCGGTGTCCTCGAGCGATTCGTCGCGGCCGAGCTGAGTGGTGCGTCCGTCGACGACGACCGCGTGACCACCCATCTGCGCGATGCCCATCTCGAACGAGAATCTCGTCCTGGTGGAGTTCTTGTCGAAGATCACCCCGACTCCCCAAGGCCCCTCGAGCGGTCGGTAGGCGAACGGCTGACGCTTCACCTCGGCAGCAAGCGCAAGTACTTCGGCCTGCTCGTCGGGCGTGAGGTCGTCGTCGCGAAGAAAATGTCTGGTCACTGTGCGCTGCTCTCGTCGGTTGCGGCGTCGAGGATCTGCGGCAGTGCTGCGACGAAGTCGCCGGCCTGCTCCTCGGTGAGGATGAGGGGCGGCGCGAGCCGCAGGACGTCGGGAGCCGGCGCGTTGATGAGGAATCCGTTGTCGCGAGCGGTCGACTCGACCTTCGCCGACACCGGCGCGGTGAGCACGACGCCGAGCAACAGCCCCGACCCGCGCACGTGGGAGATCAGCGGATGGTCGAGTGCTTCGACACCGGTTGCGATCGATTTTCCCACGGCGGCAACATGATCGACGAGGTTGCTGTTGTCGAACTCATCGAGGACCGCGAGCGCCGCGGCAGCCGACACCGGGTTACCGCCGAATGTCGTGCCGTGCTGTCCGGGCGTGAACAGTTCCGCCGCGGGACCCGTGGCGATGGTCGCCCCGATGGGCAACCCGCCGCCGAGGCCCTTGGCGAGAGTCATGACGTCGGGCACGATCCCAGCGGCCTGGTGTGCGAAAAACGTTCCGGTACGACCGATTCCCGTCTGAACCTCGTCGAGGACGAGCAATGCGCCGTGCTCGGCGGTCAGCCTGCGCGCGTGCGCGAGGTAGTCCGCAGGCGGAACGATGACACCGGATTCTCCGAGGATCGGCTCGAGAATCACCGCCGCGGTCTCCGACGACACGGCGGCGGTCAGGGCCTCGACGTCGCCGAAGGGCACGAAGTCGACCCCTGCGGGCATCGGTTCGAACGGTGCGCGCTTGGCCGGTTGACCGGTCATGGCGAGCGCACCCATGGTGCGTCCGTGAAATGCCTTGTCCGCGGCGACGATCTGCGGCCTGCCGGTGAGTCTGGCCAGCTTGAATGCCGCCTCGTTGGCTTCGGTTCCGGAGTTGCAGAAGAACACCCGGCCGGGCTGCCCGAACTTGTCGAGAAGACGCTCGGCGAGTTCGACGACCCGCGGGTTGATGTACAGATTCGAGACGTGGCCCAGAGTGTGGAGTTGCTCGGTCACCGCTGCCACGATCGCGGGATGCGCGTGACCGAGCGCGTTCACCGCGATGCCGCCGAGTAGATCCAGGTAGCGGTTACCGTCGGCGTCCCACACGTAGGCTCCCTCGCCCTTCGTCAGGGCGATCGGCGGCGTGCCGTAGTTCTTCATGAGGGCGGATGACCACCGCTCCTGCCAGGGTGCGGTCATGAGTGAGACGCTCCGTCTGTGTCTAGCGTGGTGTGCGTGGTTACGGGAGAGAGGTTTTCGGGAGCGACGACGGTTGTCCCGGTGCTCGCCGCGGTCAGCAGTTCGGCCAAGACGGCGTGCGCCACACGGCCGTCGACGACGTGAGCTCGCCCAACCCCGCCTTCGACCGCACGCAGGCACGCCTCCATTTTGGGTACCATGCCCGCGTCGAGACTCGGAAGCAGTTGTGCCAGTGCGTCGGTCGAGATCTGCGACACGAGCGACGAGCGGTCGGGCCAGTCGGTGTAGAGACCCTCGACGTCGGTGAGCATCACCAGCCGGGAGGCGCCGAGGGCCTCGGCGAGGGCGCCCGCCGCGGTGTCGGCGTTGATGTTGTGGACGACGCCGTCGCGGTCGGGTGCGAGGGTCGAGACGACTGGAATTCGTCCCGCACCAACGAGATCGAGCACCGCGGACGTGTTGACCGAGGAGATGTCGCCGACGAGTCCGATGTCCGTGGCAACTCCGTCGACGAGGACCGTGCGCCGCGTCGCCGTGAACAGGTTGGCGTCCTCACCGGTGAGGCCGACGGCATAGGGTCCGTGCGTGTTGATCAACCCAACGAGCTCTCGACCGACCTGACCGAACAGCACCATCCGCGCCACGTCCATCACCTCGGGCGTGGTCACGCGGAACCCGCCACGGAACTCGCCCGTCAGGCCGAGACGTGCGAGCATCGCCGAGATCTGTGGTCCGCCACCGTGCACCACGATCGGGTGCATGCCGCAGGCGCGCAAGAAGACGATGTCGGCGGCGAAGGCGCGCTTGAGGTCGTCGTCGATCATCGCGTTGCCGCCGTACTTCACGACGACGGTTGCGCCGTGCATGGCCTGCAGCGCAGGCAACGACTCCGCCAGGATCGCGGCCTTCGCCGCGCCGCCGAGCGAACCGCCCCCGCCGAGCGAGCCATCCCCGCCGAGCGAGCCATCCCCGCTGATCGAGCTTGTCGAGATCATGACGAATACGCCGAGTTCTCTTCGACGTACGCGTGCGACAGGTCGGTGGTCCGGATGCTGCCGGTCTCAGCTCCGAGGCCGAGGTCGACGAGGACCGCGACGTCGGGACCCGACAGGTCGACGTCACGCGCTCCGTCGACACCGGTGCCGTTGACGCAGACCGCTTTGCCGTTGAATGACACCGTGATTCGGTCCGGGTCGATGGTGACCGGCGCGATCCCCGTCGCTGCGAGCACGCGCCCCCAATTGGGGTCCGACCCGAAAAGCGCCGTCTTGACCAGACTGTCGCGGGCGATGGTCCGCGCCACTGCGATGGCGTCGTCTTCGGCGGCAGCGCCGGTGACCGTGATGACGATGCGCTTGGTGACACCCTCGGCGTCGGCCATCAGCTGCGCCGCGAGGTCGTCGCACACCGACAGTACGGCGGCGTCGAGTTCGGTTTGCTCGACCGGGATCTGGCTGGCGCCGGAGCTGAGCAGCAGGACTGTGTCGTTGGTCGACGTCGAGCCGTCGATGTCGAGTCTGTCGAACGTCTTCGACGTCGCGCGCCGCAGCGCGAGGTCGAGTTGTTCTGCGCTGGCCCGCGCATCGGTGGTAAGCACGCACAGCATCGTCGCGAGCGAGGGTGCCATCATGCCTGCGCCCTTGGCCATTCCACCGATGTTCCACCCCTGTGGATGATGCAGCGCAACCTGTTTCGGCACGGTGTCGGTCGTCATGATCGCGTAGGCGGCGTCGGTTCCGCCAGAGAGTCCGCCGCCCATCTCCTGGACGATCTCGGTCACACCCGCGAGCACCTTGTCCATCGGGAGGCGATCACCGATGAGACCGGTGGAACAGACGGCGACCTCGACGGCCCCGGTCTCGGTTCCCCAGTTGCTCAGCGCTTCGGCAACAGCTTCTGCCGTCGCATGCGTGTCCTGGAAGCCCAGCGAACCGGTACAGGCGTTGGCGCCACCAGAATTGAGGACGACGGCGCGCAGCCTGCCGGTGGTGAGCACTTGCTTGCTCCACAGCACCGGCGCAGCCTTCACCTGATTGCGGGTGAAGACGCCTGCCGCCGAATAGTCGGGGCCCTCGTTGAAGACCAGTGAAAGGTCGGGGGCGCCGGAAGCCTTGATACCAGCGGCGATTCCCGCCGCGCGGAATCCGAGCGGAGCGGTCACACCCTGATTGCGCAGCAGGCGCGGGCCGGTCGCAGGCGCGCCACCGGTGATCCGATCGTCGTCGACCTGCGTCGTTGTGTTGCCTGCTGTCGAATTGCTTTCTGCCGCATTGCCACTCGAGCTCACGGTGCCACTCCCACGGCGCTCAGTCCTTCTGCTTCGTCCCAGTCCAACGCGAGGTTCATCGACTGGACGGCCGCGCCGCCGGTCCCCTTCGCGAGGTTGTCGATTGCACCGACCACCACGAGTGTTCCGACCCGCTCGTCGACGGTGACGGCGAGTTGCACTGCGTTGGAACCCATCACCGAGCCGGTCGCCGGAAGACTGCCCTCGGGAAGCAGATACACGAATTGCTCGTCGGCATACGCCTTTTCGTACACGGCGCGGACCTCGTCGGCCGACGCTGTGGTGCGCGCCGTGCACGTCGCGAGGATTCCGCGTGACATCGGAACGAGCACAGGCGTGAACGACACCGCGACCGGCTGGTCGGCGGCCTCCGAAAGCGCCTGCGAGATCTCCGGGGTGTGCCGATGCGACCCGCCGACGCCGTACGCACGTGCGGAACCGATCACCTCCGAGGCGAGTAGGACGACCTTGGGTGCCCGTCCCGCGCCCGACGTCCCGCTCACCGCGACGACCGTGACGTGTGGTTCCACGAGGCCGGCCGCAAGCGCGGGAAGCAGCGACAGGATCGAGACGGTCGGATAGCAACCGGGCACCGCGATCCGGCTCGCATTCCGCAGGACCTCACGGTTGCCGGGGATCTCGGGGAGTCCGTACGGCCAGGTACCCGCGTGATCGCCGCCGTAGTAGGCGACCCAGTCGTCGGAGTCACGGAGCCGGAAGTCGGCGCCGCAGTCGATGATCAGCGTCGTGGGAGGCAGAGCGTCGGCGATCTGTGCCGACGTTCCGTGTGGCAGGGCGAGGAACACGACGTCGTGACCAGCCAACACGTCGGGCGTCGTTTCCTGCAGTTCACGCTGCGCCAACGGCAACAGGTTGGGATGATGGGCACCGAGCAGCGATCCTGCGTTGCCGCCCGCCGTCAGGGCGCCGATCTCGAGGTCGCCTGATCGCAGACGCGGGTGTCCGCACAGGAGACGAAGCACTTCCCCACCCGCATAACCGCTCGCACCGGCGACAGCCACCTTGATCGTCATACACATCATTATGCATGGCGACGCAAATCAATACGGAACTAGGTCGGCGGGTGCACCGAAGTAGATTCCCAAACGGCGTCGTGTAGTCGTTCGACGGCCTCGAGAATCAGATCCACCGCGAACTCGAACTCGAAGTCGTCGTCGCAGCCAGCGGGCCCCGTACGGGCGCGAGCATCGAGGGCGATCGCCGTCACTGCGGGATATCGTTTCGCGAACTCGGCCTCCGCTGCCGCCCGGGCCGCCGGACCGAGGTCGGACGACGGCGCGGCACTACCGGTGAACACTTCCGCCGTGAAGCCCCAGATCCGTGACCCGACTACGTGCATGGCGTGGTGGGTCAGATCGACTGCGATGCCTCCGTCGATGAACTCCGCCGCCAGGGAATCCATGTACGCGAGCGCGCCCGGCGTCGGAGTGTGACGGGATTCGATCGCTGTGCGCATCCACGGGTGCGTCAGGTACACGCGCCGTGCGGCGAGTATTCGCGAGCGCACCGACCTGCGCCATCCCTGCGCAGAGGACGCGGGGTAGGAATCGACGACGACATCGATCATTCCGTCGACCAGGTCACTCTTGTTGGCCACATGCTTGTACAGCGCCATGGGCACCACGTCGAGCTCGGTCGCAAGCGCGCGCATGGTGACCGCGTCGAATCCCTCTGTATCGGCAAGGCGAACGGCACAGCCGAGCACTCGCCCTCGGTCGAGCGGAATTCGCTGGGCTGAGTCATCCGGCATACCCGAGACCCTAGCGAAGCCTTGACCAGGTGTACGTCGTACACCTACTCTCAGCGGTGTACGGCGTACACCGCTGAGACGGCACGCGTCACGGACACCAAGGCCACAGGCAGGAGACCCCGCATGGTCGAATCGAATGACCGAGCGCGAGCCCGATGGGCCGGCATCTGGTACCTCGTCACCTTCGCGACGTCGATTCCGGCTCTCGCTCTCGAGAAGCCCTTCCTCGACGGCGATCCCGCCGCATCGGTGGCCGCTGCCCAGTTCGGATGCGTGCTGGAGGTCATCCTCGCCGTGAGCTGCGTCGGCACCGCAATTGCGCTCTACCCCATCATTCGACGCCACAGCGATGCCCGCGCACGAGGCTTCATCGCGTCTCGCACCGTCGAAGCGACGCTCGTGGTGATGGGAGTGGTGGCGGTACTGGCACTCGTCACGGTCCGGGATGACCCCGGCACACCGTCAGGAGTCGACGCGGCGCTCGTCGCACTTCACGATGGCGCGTTCCTCCTCGGACCTGGCCTGCTACCGGCAGTCAATGCGCTCCTGCTGGCTCCGGTGCTGTACGCGAACCGACTGGTTCCGCGCGCCATTCCCGCCCTCGGGATCATCGGCGCGCCGCTTCTGCTCGCGTCGGCAACAGCGACGATCCTCGGCCTCGTGTCACAGGTATCGACGATCGGCGCGCTCGCCGCCGCCCCCATCGCACTCTGGGAACTCGCGCTGGGCATCTGGCTGACCGCGCGTGGCGTGCGAGAGCACAGCGAGGCGTCGGCCAGCACACCAGTCGCCGTCTCGTGACGGGCTACCGCAAGCTATCGACGGCACGAACTACCTAAGCCGCGCGCCGACGCCCTCGGTCGCGCGGGCCACGGCAGCCAGTTTGGCCGCGGTCGCCTCGTCTTCGGTGAGGGTCCGATCGCCCGCCCGGAACTTCAGCGCGAAGGTCAACGACTTGTTGCCCTCGCCGACCTGCGCACCGGTGAAGACGTCGAAGAGCTCGATGGAGTCGAGAAGCTCTCCGGCGCCCTCGCGCAGCAACGCCTCCACGTCTGCCGCGGGCACGCCATCCGACACGACGACGGCAACGTCCTGGAGGACCGCCGGGAAGACCGAAATATGCGGCGCCGGCAGTGTCGCGTCGAGCGGCAGCGCGTCGACGTCGATCTCGACGGCGCACATCCGCTTCGGCAGCCCTGCACGTTCCAGCACCGCGGGATGGAGCTCGCCGGCATGTCCGACGACCCGACCGTCGACGACGACGGCCGCACACCGACCCGGATGCCAGGGCGCGTAGGTGTCGGCCGCCAAGGTGACGTCGACCCCGGCGGCGACGCCGATCTCGCGGGCCGCTTCAAAGGCGTCGAGGTAGTCGCCGGGCCTTCCGGGACCCCACGGGCCCGCCGGATCACGCAGCCCGGTCAGCGCAACCGCGACGTGCAGTGGCTGAGCGGGTAGCGAGTCGTCGAGTTGGGCGATCTCCTCGGCGGTCGGGCGTCGGGTCACGTCGAGTTCGGCCACCGGGCGCATGCGGTCGGTGGCGAGAACGACCTGTCCGATCGTGTACAGCGACAGGTCGCGCTGGCCGCGAGCAATATTGCGGGCGACCATCTCGAACAGCCCCGGTAGGAGCGTCGTGTTCAGCTCCGGTCGGTCGGACTCCAGCGGGTTGAGCACCTTGACCGTGCGGCGTCGAACGTCACCGGCGGGCAGGTCCCAGGTGTCGAAGACGCCGGCGGGCATGAACGGGAACGGCAGTACCTCGACGTAACCGTCGAGCGCGAGCGTACGGCCGATGCTGCGGCGTCGACGCTGGGTTGGCGTCAGCCCGCGCCCGCCCGGAGCCGATGGGAGAACGGCCGGAATGTCTTCGAGTCCTTCGAGTCGCAAGACTTCTTCGACGAGGTCGGCGCGCTGGCGTAGATCCGGCCGCCACGACGGGGGCGTGACGGTCAGCGGGTCGGTGCCGGTGACCGTGCACCCGACCTCGACGAGCCGAGCTGCGGTGGTGCCGGCCGGATAGGTGACCCCGGCCGTGCGGTCGGGTTCGTCGGCCGCGATCGTGATGGGCGCGGTCGCCGAAACCGCGATCCGCTCCTCGGAGAGTGGCGACGCAATGGCACCACCCGCGAGTTCGACGATGAGGCCGGCTCCGCGGTCAGAGCCGGCGGCGGTGATCTCCGGGTCGACGACGCGCTCGAACCGCTTGCTCGCCTCCGACGTGAGCTTGTGACGCTTTCCGGTCCGGAAGACACGGACGGGATCGAAGGTCGCCGCCTCGAGCAGAACGCGCGTGGTCTGCGGGCCCACCTCGGTGCTCTCGCCGCCCATCACGCCTGCCAGTGCGACTGGGCCACTGTCGTCGGCGATGACGACGTCCTCGGGATCGAGCTCGCGTACGACGCCGTCGAGCGTTGTCAGCTTCTCCCCCGACCGCGCGTTGCGGACGGTGATGGTCCCTGACAATTTGTCTGCGTCGAAGGCGTGCAGCGGCTGTCCCAGTTCGAGCATCACGTAATTGGTGACGTCGACGATGGCGGAGATCGGGCGGACCCCGGCAACCATCAGTCGCTTCTGCATCCACCACGGCGAGACCGCAGTCGGGTCGACGCCCTCGATGAGTCGCGCGGTGTATCGGGTTGCGCCGGAATCCTTCTCGATCGCCACCGGCCAGGGCGCACCGTCGGACACCGAGATGTCGGGGACCGAGGTACCGGGATCGACGAACGGCACGGTGAAGCTGCTCGCCAGCTCGCGGCCGAGTCCGCGGATCGAGAACGCGTAGCCACGGTCGGGGGTGACGTTGACGTCGATCGCGGCGTCGTCGAGTCCGAGAACCTCGCGAGCGTCGGCGCCGGGCTCGGCGGTGCCGGGCGCCAGGACGAGGATGCCGCTGTGATCGGTGCCGATGCCCAGTTCGGACACCGAGCAGATCATGCCGTCGGAGATGTGCCCGTACGTCTTACGGGACGCGATCTCGAACGGCCCCGGCAGCACGGTTCCGGGCAGAGCGGCAACGATGAGGTCGCCCTCCGCGAAATTGCGTGCCCCACAGACGATTCCGCGGGGTTCCGACTCCCCCACCTCGACCTGGCAGAAGCGAATGGGCTTCTTGAACTCGGTCAGTTCCTCGATGTGCTCGACACGCCCGATCACCAGCGGGCCGGTGATCTCGGGGAACGACTCGATGTCTTCGATCTCGAAACCGACACGGACGAAACCAGCGTCGATCTCCTCAGTGGTCGCCGACCAGGTCGGATCGCCGGCACGGAGTACCTCGGTGTACCAAGACTGCGGTGCACGCATCGGTCAATCAACTTCTTTCATCGAGTGGAATCGGTGCGGGTTGCGGCGTCGACCGGCTCAGGCCGCCGGGCCGAACGGGAGGCTGAAGCGGACGTCGCCCTCCACCATGTCGCGCATGTCCGAGATGTCGTTGCGGAATTGCAGGGTGCGTTCGAGTCCCATCCCGAACGCGAATCCGGAGTAGACGTCGGGGTCGATTCCGCTGGCGCGCAACACGTTCGGGTTGACCATGCCGCAGCCACCCCATTCGACCCAGCCCGCACCGCCCTTCTTGGCTGGGAACCAGACGTCGACCTCGGCCGACGGCTCGGTGAAGGGGAAATAGCTCGCACGCATACGCGTCGTGGTCTCGGGGCCGAAAAGCGCGCGAGCGAACGCTTCGAGCGTGCCGCGCAGATTGGCCATCGTCAGTCCCTTGTCGACGGCGAGGCCCTCGATCTGATGGAACACCGGCGTGTGGGTGGCGTCGAGCTCGTCGGTACGGAACGTCCGGCCGGGGCACGCGACGTAGATCGGAAGGTCTCGCGACAACATCGAACGCACCTGCACGGGCGACGTGTGCGTCCGGAGCACCTGACGTGACCCCTCGGGCGCGATGTAGAAGGTGTCCTGCATCGACCGCGCCGGATGATCCGGGAGAAAGTTCAGGGCGTCGAAGTTGTAGTGCTCGGTCTCTACCTCGGGCCCCTCTGCGATCTCCCACCCCATGCCGACGAAAACGTCGGCGACCTGCTCGGAGATCACTGTGATGGGATGACGTGCACCGCCGGGACGTCGACGACTCGGCAGCGTGACGTCGACCGATTCGGAGACGAGAACCGCGGCGTCGCGCTCGGCCTGCAGCTGCGACGTCCGACCGTCGAGGACCGCGTTGACCCGGCCGCGAACCTGGTTGACCAGTTTGCCTGCTTCGGATCGCTGGTCCTTCGGTAGCGAACCGAGAGCTCGACGGGCGAGCGCGATCGGCGAACGATCGCCGAGGTGTGCGGTCTTGGCGGCCGCGAGCGCATCGAGATCAGCGGCCGCGGCAAATGCCGCAGCGGCGGCGTCGGCCGCGACGTCGAGTTCCTCGGTGCTCGGGAACGTTGGCTGCGCGTGATCGTCGGCAGAGCTGGCCACGGTCGGCGGTCTCCTCGTACTTGCTGTTTCGGATGACTGAACTCATCACGACCACCTCGATGACGACGAGAGCAGATCAGCAATGCCCGGTCGGAGGCCGTGATAGTTCCTCGTCAAGGTTAGTCGACCGGCATGGTGCCTTACCTCGACGCCCCCACCAACCCGCGACGATCGATCCACAATTCGCCCGGGTCAGCAGCGTCGGGAGCCCGCAGGTGCCCGACCCAACCACCGAGCGCCCATCGCGGCGGCGACGCCGACCACCAACCACATCCAGCCGGCGACGATCCCCGAACCGGCCAGGAGCAGAGTCGCGACACCGACGACCACCAGAAGCGTCACGATGAGGGCGTCGCGTCGTCTACTCCAACCGCCGACGATCTGCGCGTCCCACCACGGCAGCGGACGGTTCTCCAGGACGGACAGCACACCGGTCACCGGGATCATCAGCGCGAGCAGGCATGTCGTGGTCCCGAGAACCGTCGGCCAGAAGAACAGGGCGTGGGGATCGCGATGCAATCCACACACCGTGGAGAGGCCGATGATGAGCGCCAGCACCGGCAGGTGCCACAGATACAGGGTCATCGCACCACGGTTGCCGAGCACGACCCACCACCAGACACGTGGGCGCGAGGCCACTCGCGCCAGCGGCGCACGCAACGCGATGACCAGTGTGCACAGCACCACTGTGTGCCCAGCGAGTAGCAGGCTCGGCGGGCTCATATTGGACGAGTGCTGCCCTGGGACGGTCACCAGCGACACCTCGTACGGACCGAGGGCCACCAGCGCAATGTCGACGACCAGAGCCGTCACACCCAGCAGCGCCGCCTCGACCGTCGTGAACAGACGCTTCGCATACGCGACGCCGAGGATCGCCGGGATGATCCACACGCTGAGAAAGTTGACGTAACCAAGCTGACTCGACGCTCCGACGGCGATCCGAAGCGTGTCGACGGCTGCCGTCACCAGCCACGCGGCCGCGAGAGCCGACAGCACAGCGCGACGTGACGAGAGTCGTTGGAGCACCGGCATCACGGCGAGCACCAGCAGATAGGCGCCGAGGAACCACAGCAACTGAACTCCCAGGCGTGCCACGACGTCGGCGATGGCGGTGGCACCGACCAGCGTCGACACCCCGTAGACGACCAGGACGACCATGAGGTACCACCCGACCGGACGCAGAAGCCGCTGCACACGACGCAACAGCCACTGTCCGGGACGTGTGTCCGGACGCCACCCGTAGGTCGACGCCGCGGCGCCTGCGAAGAAGAACAGCGGAAGGATCTGGAACAGCCAGGTCATCGGCTGCAGAAGCGGAACGTCGGCGAGCGTGTTGCCGAGGACGAGCCGACCGTCGGCGATCGACACGGTCAACATGAGCGAATGCCCGGCGATCACGACGACCAGTGAGGTGAGCCGGATGAGATCGACGACGCGGTCGCGGTTGCCGGTCAGCGCGTCGAGTTCTGCGACCGCGGGGGTCGGGGATGAGTGGTTCAGCACTCCGAGAAGTCTTCGCCGACATGCCCGTTCGATCATGGGTGCAACTACTCAGCACGCGTATGCGTTTCAACTCGATCAGCCGGTGCCGCCCTGCGCCCTAGACTCGACGCTCATGCGATACACACTGGAAGATTCCGTTGTCGTCGAGCGCAGCCCGGAGGACGTGTACGCGCTGATCAGCGACGTCACGCGCACCGGAGAGTGGAGCGAACAGTGCCACGCGTGTGAGTGGGACTGTTCCGCGCGCGGCGCGGGCGCGACCTTCACAGGTCACAACCGCACGCCGGTACGCGAGTGGTCGACCGTCTCGACCGTGACCGTCGACGAACCCGCCACTCGCTTCGAATGGACAATCGGAACGAGCGGCACGAAGTGGGGCTATCGAGTCGCGGCCGCCGGAGACGGCAGCACACGGCTCACCGAGTACACCGCCTTCTCTGACACCGGCGAAGAGTTCTTCCACGAGAAGTATGGCGACGACGCCGATGACCAGATGAGGATTCGCCTCGTCGCGGCGGCGGAGGGAATTCCTGCCACTCTCGCCAGGATCAAACAGATCGCCGAGGCGTGAGCGCTGCGCTACAACCTAGCGGGCTTGTACTCGCGCGCTCTCGTAGAGACAGATCGACGCTGCCGACGCGAGATTGAGGCTCTCGGCGCGACCGCGGATCGGAATGGACACCCGGTGGTCGGCCGCCCGCGCGAGTGGTGCGGACAACCCGTGAGCCTCGTTGCCGAACAGCCAGGCGGTCGGCTCGGCGAGGACGTCTGAGGCGTCGTCGAGCACGAGCTCACCGTCGGCCGACGTCGCGAGGATCGTGATGCCTGCCGACCTCACCGACGACAGCGCCGCGTCGACGTCTCGCTCCCGCACGATCGGCAGATGGAAGACGCTGCCCGCGCTCGCGCGTACGCACTTCCCGTTGTGCGGGTCCACCGCATCGCCGAGCAACAGCACGGCGTCGGCGCCCATCGCGTCGGCTGTGCGGATCAGCGTCCCGGCATTACCTGGTTCACGCGGCTCGACGGCCACAGCCAGTAGGCGTGGACCGGACGACAGCACGTCGCCAAGCGACGCGTCGAGCAACTCGGCGAGAGCGAAGATTCCGGGCGGCGTCGTCGCTTCCGAGAGTTTCCCGGCGGCTCGATCCGACAGTCCGACGACGTCGATGCCTGCGCCGGATGCGTCGCCGAGGACGTCGGCGTGCCGGTCGGCGTCACTCTCGCGGACGAGGACCTGCAGTGCCCGACCGCTCTCCAGGGCGGCGGCAACCGCATTGGAGCCTTCCACGAGGAAACGTCCCTCGGCACGCCGTGCCGACGCCCGATGGAGCTTTGCATACGACACGACCCGCGAGGATCGTTCGGACAGGATCTCCATCAGATGATGTCCGTGATCACTCGCGGGTCGTGTGCGACGTGTTCGATGTGAACGCTCAGGCTGCGGGAGCGTTGACGTCGGCCGGCAGCGCCTTGCGGGCAACCTCGACCAGGCCGGTGAAGGCCTCGGGGTCGGTCACGGCGATGTCGGCGAGCACCTTGCGGTCAACCTCGACACCAGCGGCCTTGAGGCCCTGGATGAAGCGGTTGTAGGTGATGTCGTTGGCGCGGGCCGCAGCGTTGATACGCGCGATCCACAGCTTGCGGAACTCACCCTTGCGGGCGCGACGGTCCCGGTAGGCGTAAGTCATCGAGTGGAGCTGCTGCTCCTTGGCCTTGCGGTACAAGCGCGAGCGTTGCCCGCGGTATCCCTTGGAGGCCTCCAGCGTCGAACGACGCTTCTTCTGGGCGTTGACAGCCCTTTTCACGCGTGCCATGTCAGTTCCTCTTGTTCGTCAGATGTGGTGGTCGGGTGCGTCAGCGGTTGAGCAGTCGCTTGATACGCGGTGCGTCGTTCTCACTCACCACGGCGATGCCGTCGAGACGACGGGTACGGCGAGAGGACTTGTGCTCCAGGAGGTGGCGACGGTTGGCCTTCTGGCGGACGATCTTTCCGCTGCCGGTCACCTTGAAGCGCTTGGCTGTGCCCTTGTGGGTCTTGCTCTTCGGCATGTTCTTTCCTTCATTCGAGCGGACGCAAGCCACACCCGCGGTTGTCGGGTGCGGTATGCGTCCGCAGTGGTTCTCCGACGGTCCGTTCTCACGGACCGCATCGGCTTAGCTGGCCGTGTCGTCCTTGGCGCCCTGCTGGCGGGGCGCGCGGTCGTCACGAGTCTGCTGCGCTTTCACGCGGGTCTTCGCGCCCTTGTGCGGGGCGAGGACCATGGTCATGTTGCGGCCGTCCTGCTTGGCCGAGGTCTCGATGAAGCCGTAATCGGCGACGTCGTTACCGAGGCGCTGCAGCAGTCGGTATCCGAGCTCGGGTCGCGACTGTTCGCGCCCGCGGAACATGATGGTGACCTTCACCTTCGAGCCTGCCTCGAGGAACCGGATGACGTGACCCTTCTTGGTCTCGTAATCGTGGTCGTCGATCTTCGGCCGGAGCTTCTGCTCCTTGATGACGGTCAACTGCTGGTTGCGACGCGACTCGCGTTGCTTCTGCGCTGCTTCGTACTTGAACTTGCCGTAGTCCATGATCTTGCACACCGGCGGACGGGCGTCGGGTGCGACCTCGACCAAGTCCAGGTCGGCCTCGTAGGCCAGGCGCAGCGCATCTTCAACACGCACGATGCCCACCTGCTCCGAATTCGGTCCGACGAGTCGGACCTCCGGTACGCGGATGCGCTCGTTGATGCGGGTCTCAGTGCTGATGGGGCCTCCTTGATAAAACCTGACAGGGGTGGCCGTCGCGGAGTGGTCGGTGGCCGCGCATGGAAAGGGGCTCTCAGCAGAAGAGCCCCGAGATGGTGTTCACCATCGTCAGGGCTCCGATACCGACCGGTCTGCACACCATTGGATGCGCATCGCCGACGGCGTGGAAAGACCACGCCTATCGGCGGGACCGGACCGTACAACTGCGTGAATCGCGTGTGCGGCAAGCGCACATATTCGACGCGTCGTAGCGGTGGGAGCGGAACTCCACTTGCGACCCCGGCGCCAACCGGGGCGGTCGTGCTATGAAAGTCTATCAGTCATGCCCGAGAACACCTATTCGCCTTCGGGCGACGATGCAGGTGACGACCTCACCGGCGTTCCGAACAACGATTCCGCGCGTCCGGACGTGACTACTTCCACAGACGATGATGACAACGTCCGTGACATGGCCGACATTCCCTCGATCGAGGTCGTGACCCGGGCCATCGTCATGTTGATGAGCGCGTCGGCGGAGAAGCTCGGCCTGGCGCCGGGGGCATCCGAGGACGACGCGGATCTCGATGAAGCCCGCAAACTCATCACCGCACTGGCCGGGCTCGTCGACGCGGCCAAACCAGATCTCGGCGTGCACGCCGCCCCCATCCGAGACGGCCTCAAGCAACTGCAGCTGGCGTTCCGCGATGCGAGCGCATACCCGGACGAGCCTGGCGAAGGCCCCGGCGAGAAGTACACCGGACCGGTTCGAGACCGTCGTCGGTGACGCTCGCGTTGGCCGCGAATTCACCGCGATGTAGGTAGCGCTTACCTAACGTTTTCGCAGGTCAGGCAGCCTTGCTTGCTGGAAAGGGTCAACGGACTCACCTAGATTGGAAGGCAGGGCAGATACCCGCCCGCCAACCTCGATCCAGGAGTTCACGATGGCCACGCTCGAAATGCCACATGTCGCCGAATGCACCGTCAGTGAGTGTTCCTACAACCACGACGGCTGTCACGCGTTCGCGATCAACGTCAGCGGAACCAACGGCACTGCCGACTGCGCGACGTTCATCCCCCTGACAACTCGCGGCGGCCTCGACCGCGTCTCCACCCAGGTCGGCGCATGCCAGCGGGTCGACTGCGAGCACAACGCGAATCTCGAATGCACGGCCACCGCGGTCCGTATCGGTGCAGGCGAGAGTTCCGACACCGCGAACTGCCTCACCTACTCCCCTCGCTGACGGCTTCGCGTCACCAGACCACTCTGCAGCCCTCGACGGACGTCGTGCGGGTCATTCTGTGACCAGCGCGGCGTCCGTCGTTTCGTATGCGGGCTAGCCTGAATCCATGACCTCCGAAGGTGCGCACGACCACGACCCGGCCGATCCGACGCGGACAACCTCCCCGGCCGACGGCACAGAGCCCGTGGGAGAGGTCATCGACGCCGAGATCCTGGAAACGGAAGTCGTCGACACCGCCTCTCCCGGATCTAGCTTTCCCGGCTCGACGACCATTTCGAGTCCCGGGCATATCGATCCCGACTACAGCGAGCAGGGTGTGCCGAGTTTCGATTTCGTCCGCGACAAGATCGAGAAGCGCATCTCGACCGCGATCGGTTCCCAGGAGTTGGCTGAGGGCACGCCCGAGGGCCAGGGCGTCGACGACATGATGCGCAAGCGCGACGAGGCCGCGAAGAAGAAGCTCGACGAGATCCGAAAGTCCATGGGGCACTGACACTCCCCACCACTCTTCTCCCCCGGCCTCGGTGAACCTCGCGCCGGCGGCGAACCCAGTCAGTGATCCGGCCGCAGCGCGATGCGCGTCTGGGTCTGCGCGGCACCGGCGTCGCTCTTGAGCCGCCGAAGCAGTCTGTCGAGTCCCGCGGTGTCGGCCACCGATACCTGCAGCAGGTAGTCGTAAGGGCCGGTCACGTGGACCGCGTCGCGCACCATCGCCTCACGTTGCGCCCACCGCAAGAACTCCTCCGAGTCGCGATCAGGGTGCAGCCGTACGTCGATGAACGCTTCGATCCCGGCCGGTGACGGTGCGTCATCGGTGCTGATCACCGCGCGATAGCCGAGGATGACACCGTCGCGCTCGAGGCGTCGCACCCGCGCTGCGGCACTGTTGGTTCCAAGCCCCACAAGCCGACCGAGCGCACTGAACGATGCGCGACCATCATGGCGAAGTACCTCTATGATCTGTCGGTCGATCGGGTCCACATCGAAAATATTTCAGTCGAAGCGACATTCTTTAGGCATCGTCATCAACCGCGGTCGATGGTGGTCAGATGTCGGTGATCCACGCACTCACACTCGGTCTCGTGGCGGGTTTCGGTATTGCGATGCCGCTCGGTGCGATCGGTGTGATGCTCATGCTCGAAGGAGCCGAGCGCGGTGTGCGCAGTGCACTCGAGGCCGCGGCCGGGGTCGCGACGGTCGACGCCGTCTACGCCGCCGCGGCCACACCGTGAGCGGCGATCGCACCGTTCATCAGCCGTCTCGGCCCGTATCCCGGCATCGTCGGCGGCAGCGTGCTCTTACTCGTGGGGGCGCACGCCATATTCCGCGCACACTCGACGTCGAGCCGTGCCCAGTCGACGTCGAGCCGTGCCCAGTCGACGTCGAGCCGTGCTCAGTCGACGAAGGGGCACCGCTACCTCATGTTCGTCGGGTTGACCGCGATGAATCCGGCGACGCTCATCTACTTCGCATCCATTGCCGTACCAGCTGTCGCCTTGCCGAGCGGGGGCCACATAAGTGGTTGCGGCGCAGCACTATTCGTGGCCGGGGTCGGCCTCGGTTCCCTGCTGTGGCAGGCGGTTCTGGCGATCGCTGGGGCGGCCGCCGGTACTCGGATAACCGGCAGCGGCCGTCGACTCACGATCATCGCCGGAAACGCCGTCGTCGCTTTGCTGGGCGTGTCACTGATCGCGGCATCACTGCACTAGACCAGATCGGCTGGACGAGACCGGCTGATCGGGACCGCAAACACGAATCAGCCGGCAGTCGCGACCGGCTCCCCTGTCTCGAGCACGTCGGCGAGGAACTTCCCGGTGTGGCTTCCCGGCGTCTCCGCGATGTCTTCGGGAGTCCCCTCGGCGATCACCGTGCCACCGCCCGTTCCACCTTCTGGTCCCATGTCGATGACCCAGTCGGCAGTCTTGATGACGTCGAGGTTGTGCTCGATCACGATCACCGTGTTGCCCTTGTCGACCAGTCCGTTGATGACGTCGAGGAGCTTCTTGATGTCCTCGAAGTGCAGGCCTGTCGTCGGCTCGTCGAGGATGTAGACGGTTCGGCCTGCCGACCGTTTCTGCAGCTCAGCGGCCAGTTTGACGCGCTGGGCCTCGCCTCCCGAGAGTGTCGGGGCGGGTTGACCGAGACGGACGTATCCGAGGCCGACGTCGACGAGCGTCTTGAGGTAGCGGTGGATCGAGGTGACCGGCTCGAAGAAATCGGCGGCCTCCTCGATCGGCATGTCGAGAACCTCCGAGATGGTCTTGCCCTTGTAGTGCACCTCGAGGGTCTCGCGGTTGTACCGCGCACCGTGACACACCTCGCAGGGAACGTAGACGTCGGGCAGGAAGTTCATCTCGATCTTGATGGTTCCCTCGCCCTGGCACGCCTCGCAGCGTCCGCCCTTGACGTTGAACGAGAACCGTCCTGGCTGGTAGCCGCGCACCTTCGCTTCGGTCGTCGCTGCGAACAGCGTGCGGATCTTGTCGAAGACACCCGTGTAGGTCGCCGGATTCGAGCGCGGTGTCCGACCGATCGGCGATTGATCGACCTGCACGAGCTTGTCGAGGTTGCCGAGACCGTTCACACGGGTGTGCCTGCCCGGAACCTGACGCGCACCGTTGAGCTTGTTCGCCAGGACCGTCGCGAGGATGTCGTTGACCAGCGTCGACTTTCCGGATCCGGACACACCGGTGACCGCGGTGAGCACGCCGAGCGGAAATGAGACGTCGATGCCGCGCAAATTGTGCTCGCGCGCTCCCACCACGGTGAGCTGCCGATTCTTGTTGATCGGCCGACGGATCGCCGGGACCGGAAGCGTCTCGCGGCCGGACAGATAGTTGCCCGTCAGCGACTTCCGGTTCTTCAGCAGATCCTTGTAACTACCGGAGTGCACCACCTTGCCGCCGTGCTCGCCCGCTCGCGGACCGATGTCGACGATCCAATCCGCTGCGCGGATCGTGTCCTCGTCGTGTTCGACGACGATCAGCGTGTTGCCCAGATCGCGCAGGCGCGTGAGGGTGTCGATCAGTCGACGGTTGTCGCGCTGGTGCAGTCCGATCGACGGTTCGTCGAGGACGTAGAGCACACCGGCAAGCCCCGAACCGATCTGAGTGGCCAAGCGAATTCGCTGTGCCTCGCCACCCGACAGCGACCCTGCGGCACGGGACAGCGACAGGTAGTCGAGTCCGACGTCGAGGAGGAACGTGATGCGTGCCTGCACCTCTTTGAGGACGCGGCCCGCGATCGCCTGCTGGCGTTTGTCGAGCTTCAATCCGCCGAGGTAACCCGCGGCGTCGGCCACCGAGAGCGCCGACACCTCGGCGATCGATTTCGGTCCGTATTCGGGATGATCGAGCGTCACCGCGAGGATCTCCGGACGCAGCCGCGCACCCTGACAGACAGGGCACGGAACGTCGCGCATGTAGCCCTCGTACCGCTCCTTCATCTGTTCGGATTCGGTCTGATCCATGCGGCGGTTGAGGAACGCCATGACGCCCTCGAACTCGGTGTAGTACGACCGTGTCCGTCCGTACCGGTTGCGGAATTTGACGTGCACCTGGTGTTCGCTGCCGTTGAGCAGCGCGTTCCGCGCCTTGGCAGGCAACTTCTTCCACGGGGTGTCGACGTCGAATCCCATCTCGTCGGCCAGACCGGACATGAGTCGCAGGAAGTAGTCGGCGTTATGTCCGGTCGACCAGGGTGCGATGGCGCCCTCGGAGAGTGAGAGGTCGGGATCGGGCACGACGAGGTCCTCGTCGACCTCCTTGCGAATCCCGAGGCCGTCGCATTCGGGACACGCGCCATACGGCGAGTTGAACGAGAACGACCGCGGCTCGAGGTCGTCGATGGCGATCGGGTGCCCGTTCGGGCAGGCCATGCGCTCAGAGAATCGTCGTTCGCGGTGGGGATCGTTCTCCTCGACGTCGACGAAGTCGAGGACGACGATGCCGTCGGCCAGCCGCAGGGCCGTCTCGACGGAGTCGGTGAGACGCTGTTTGGCGCTCGGCTTCACGACAAGCCGGTCGACGACGACATCGATGTCGTGCTTTTCCTGCTTCTTGAGCTTGGGCGGATCCGTCAGCGAATGGATCTTGCCGTCGACGCGCGCACGCGAGAAGCCCTGGGTCTGCAGTTCGGCGAACAGATCGACGAACTCACCCTTACGGGTGCGGACGACCGGGGCGAGAACCTGGAAACGGGTGCCCTCGTCCATCGCAAGCACCTGATCGACGATCTGCTGGGGTGTCTGCTTGGCTATCTCGGCACCACAGATCGGACAGTGCGCGACACCCGCGCGTGCGTAGAGCAGGCGCAGGTAGTCGTAGACCTCGGTGATCGTGCCGACCGTCGAGCGAGGATTTCGGTTCGTCGACTTCTGGTCGATCGACACCGCGGGCGAGAGACCTTCGATGAAGTCGACGTCGGGCTTGTCCATCTGGCCCAAGAACTGCCGCGCATACGCAGACAGTGACTCCACGTAGCGTCGTTGGCCCTCGGCGAAGATCGTGTCGAAAGCCAGCGACGACTTCCCCGAACCCGAGAGTCCGGTGAACACGATGAGGCTGTCGCGGGGCAGATCCACATCGACACCGCGAAGGTTGTGTTCGCGGGCACCACGGACGATCAAACGATCAACCACTACAGTCCTATCCACATATCTCGGCTGGTCCATACTTCTTGGCCAGCCCCTGCGCGGGATGGCCGCGCATCCGGCCGCCGCTGGGCACCGATCGTCGACCGGTGTCTCGTCGGGCGTGTCTGTCTCGTTAGGCGTGTCCGCGGCTCACCATAACGGCAGCCACCGACAAGAATTCTCGACGCCGTGCCGGCGGTCTCCAGGCGGCGTCACAACACTTGTCAACGATACGCGGCCCACCAGGTGTTCCCATCCACGTCCGCCCCGTCGACCTGCGTGGCTACGCTGAGTTCATGACTTCGTCCAACCTCACCATCACCGACGATTACACCGGCGATCTGTCCGAAACCGGCCCGCAGCGCCGCACGCTGAGCAACGCCTCGATCGTGAAGATCTCGGTCGGGCCCATGGACAACAACGTCTACATCGTCACCAGCGCCGCGACCGGAGACCAACTGATCATCGACGCCGCCAACGACGCGGACACCATCCGCGGTGTGCTCGACGAACTCGACGGCGCTCCGCGCACGATCTTCACCACGCACCAGCATTACGACCACTGGCAGGCACTCGCCGACGTCGCGGCAGCGACAGGCGCGCCGACTGCAGCAGGCCGGATCGACGCTCCTGAACTGCCCGTGACCCCCGACATCCTCCTCGACGACGGCGACGTCCTGACCGTCGGTGACCTGACCTTCGACGCAATCCACCTCGTCGGCCACACGCCCGGATCGATCGCGCTGGCCCTCACCGATCCCGCAAGCGGCGTCGTCCACCTCTTCACCGGCGATTCCCTCTTCCCGGGCGGCGTCGGAAAGACGTGGGCGCCAGGCGACTTCGACACTCTCGTCGACGACGTCGAGACCAAGCTCTTCGAGCGCTATCCCGATTCGACCGTCGTGTACCCCGGCCACGGCAAGGACACGACCCTCGGCACCGAACGTCCGTCGCTGGACGAATGGCGCGAACGCGGCTGGTGAGAACCGGCCTACACGCACACCACTTGCGCCAGATCATCAACTCCACCGAGCGCCTCTGCACCGGACAGGTAGCCTCGAAAGAGCGCCGCCGACCCAGTCCAGAGCGTGATCGACTGACGCAGTGACCGACAAGCACGACCAACGCAGTGATCGAAAAGCAACGCAGTGACCGAAAAGCACAGTGACCGACTAATGCAGTGACTTCCGAAGGGACCGTGTCAACAAGATGATCCTCCGCCGTATTGCCCGACCGATGCTCGCATCGGTGTTCATCGTCTCCGGCTATGACGCCCTGCGACACCCGCAGAAGCGAGCAGAAATCGCGGAGCCCTTCGTGGAGAGCACCGTGGGTGTGCTGCCGGACGAGGTCACCTCCGTCATCCCCACCGATCCGGTCACGCTGGTCCGGGTGAACGGCGGCATCCAGCTCGCGAGCGGCGTCCTGCTGGCGACGGGCAAGTTCCCGCGCTTCGCGTCGGCCGTTCTCGCGGGCTCGCTCGCACCGACGACGTTCGCCGGCCATCCCTTCTGGGAGGAATCCGACCCGGTCGCGCGGAGCATGCAGCGCACGCATTTCCTGAAGAACCTGAGCCTGATGGGCGGCCTGCTGATCTCGGCGGCCGACACCGAGGGCAAGCCCTCACTCGCGTGGCGTGGTCGACGCAAGGCCGACGCCGCGCTCGCGGCCCTGCCTCTCGGCGCGAAGGCGAGCACCACCGCGTGGGATTCGATCCGCGAGCACGCACAGGAATCCGCGTCGACGCTCGGCGAGAAGTCCAGCGAGGCTGCCGGTCTCCTGAAGCAGGACGCACACAAGTTGGGAGAGCGCTCTGCCGAGGCAGCGGATAAGTTCCGCGACCGCGCCCCCGTGGTTGCCGAGAACGCCCGGGAGCGTTCGGCGGAGTTCGCCGACAAGGTCCGCGACCGCGCGCCCGTGGTCGCCGAGAACGCCCGCGAGCGCTCCGCTGAGATCGCAGAAACGGCACGTGAGCGCTCCGCAGAGTTCGCCGACAAGGTGCGCGACCGCGCCCCCGAGATCGCCGAGGCTGCGCGCGAACGCTCCGCCGAACTCGCCGAAGCCGCACGTGAACGCTCTGCAGAGCTCGCAGAGTCGGCCAAGGAACTGGTGTCGACCGCAGGAGACAAGGCCGACGCCGCTGTCGCCGACGGCAAGAAGCGCTGGCGCAAGGCCCGGTCCTGACCCCTTCGCTCCACGCGCGGACCCCATCGCCTTCGGAACAGACTCCGACCGGGCGCATGGGGTCCGCCGCGTTTCCGCCACACCTCTATCCGTGGGTCGCTGCCCCGGTGTATCCGTGGGTCGCCGACCCTGCGGGCTACGCCCCGCTCGAGATTCGACGCGAAGGCCGCACGCTCATGGTCGCCGTCGGGTCCAACGCATCCCGCGCGGTACTGACCACGAAGCTTGCCGATGTGGGCGGCGTCGACATCAGTCCTGCCCGCGTCGTCGTGCACGGTATCGCCGTCGGCTATTCGGCGCATGTGTCGGCCCGCGGATACATCCCGGCAGCCCCCTTTGCGTCTCCCGGGGCCACCTCGACGCTGACCGCGTTCTGGCTCGACGACGAGCAACTCGCCGCACTCGACCGCACCGAACCCAATTACCATCGATTGACAGTGACCACGACTTCTCATCCCCTGCGTGAACGCCTCGACGACGTCGACTCCGTTCCGGTCCGCTCACCGGTGCCGGTGCGCGAGTTCGCCGTATACGCGTCGCGACACGGAGTCCTCACCGATCGACAGTCGACCCCACTCCCCTTCTCCACCCAGGGCGCAGTCCTCGCGCACCTTGCGGAAGATCTCGACGACCCGTCGCTGGCAGAGCCGCCCGCGACCGTCTGTGCGCGACTCGGCGATCCCGACACAGGCAAGGACCTGACGAGGCGCATCCACCAGCGCAGACTGTTCCGTCCCGACGGCCTCACCCGCGTCCCCGCACCCCACCATCCCGACGACACCGCGCACACCGAATTCGGTACGTACGCCGAACCCGACGATGAGATCCGATGAGTACCTCGCCGACACACACCGACACCGAACGCACCGATCCCCGCATCGATGAGGAACAGACCCACCTCGACGCCGTGTACCGCCGTCTCGACAGAATGCGTGCCAACACCCGTCGTCGACTCGCCTCGACGCTGCGCGAGTCCGCGGGCACCCCGCAGGCGCTGTCCGAGCGCGAGTCCTACGAACGCATGTACGTCGACGACCTCGCGAAATACGATGCCGCCGAACACAATCTGTATTTCGGCCGCCTCGACCTCGACGACGGCGAGATCCGTCGGATCGGACGCATCGGAGTCCTCGACGACGACGAGGGCGACACCACACTCCTCCTCGATTGGCGAGCGCCACTGTCTCGGGCGTTCTATCTCGCCACGCCTGCCGCACCCGAAGAGGTCGCTCGCCGCAGACACATCCGCACCCGAAACCGCGGCGTTCGTGAAGTCAACGACGAGTTCCTCACCGCGGGTGAGGCTTCCATCGACGAGTCAGCACACGGCGACGTCGTGAACGAGTCCGCGCTCGTCGCTGCGCTCAATGCCGCGCGCACCGGCGAGATGACCGACATCGTCGAGACCATCCAGCGCGAGCAGGACCTCATCATCCGGTCGGCGCATCGCGGCGTCACGGTCATTCAGGGTGGGCCGGGCACCGGTAAGACCGCCGTCGCACTACACCGTGCCGCCTACCTTCTGTACACGCACCGAGACATCCTCTCGCGCAGTGGAATTCTCATCATCGGACCCAACAGCGACTTCCTCGACTACATCGGCCAGGTGCTGCCATCGCTCGGTGAGTCCGGCGTGCTCCTCGCGACGATCGGCGAGCTCTTCCCCGGTGTCACCGCGACCGCGGACGAACCCCGACGCACCCGTGAGGTCAAGGGTCGCCTGCAGATGCTCGACGTCCTCAAGCGCACCGTTCGGTCACACGAGTCGCTGCCGACGAAGCCCGTCTCCGTGGATTTCGACGGCTACCGGGTCGAGATCGACAGCGCGCTCGTCAAGGCAGCCCGCGCGGCCGCACGTGGGTCGCGCAGGGCGCACAACCAGGCCCAACCGGTGTTCCTGCGCTCGGCACTCGACGCGCTCGCCGCCAAGCACTCGGCCGCGATCGGCGCCAGTCTGCTCGACGGATCGCAGCTGCTCACCCCCGCCGACCTCAAGGACATTCGCGACGACATGGGCCGCGATCCGGATATCCGCGAGGCAGTGCTCGCGTTCTGGCCGATGCTGACCCCGACGGACGTCCTCCGCGACCTCTACGACGACCCCGCCGCCATCCGCAAAGCGACACCTGGCTGGTCCGACGATGATCGCGCAGCGCTCCACCGCGCACGCCGCGGGCCCGCCGGCAAGGCGGAAAAGGGCAGCGAGACCGACGAGTTCACGCCCGCCGACGTTCCGCTGCTCGACGAACTCGCCGAACTCGTCGGCTACGGCACCGATGAGGCTGAACGCGCCGAACGCGAGCGCTGGCGTCGACAACTCGCCGACGCGCAGGATGCGCTCGACATCCTGACCGGTTCGGCACCACAGGATCTCGAGGACGAGCTCGACCCGGAGATCCTGATGGCGTACGACCTCATCGACGCCGAGCAACTCGCCGCGCGCCAGACCGACGTGCAACGCGCGACCACCGCAGAGCGCGCGTTCAACGACCGCACCTGGACATTCGGCCACGTCATCGTCGATGAAGCGCAGGAGTTGTCGGGCATGGCGTGGCGCATGGTGATGCGACGAATCCCGAACCGATGGATGACCATCATCGGCGACACCGCACAGACCGGCGACCTTGCGGGCACGACGTCGTGGAGTGAAGTGTTGACGCCCTACGTCGCGAACCGTTGGCAGTTGCGCGAGTTGACCGTCAACTACCGCACGCCGAGCGAGATCATGACCTACGCCGCGCGCGTCCTGGCGCACGTCGGCGACTCGCTCACACCACCGACATCGTTGCGCAGCAACGGAATCGATCCGTACGCCCGCTCCGCGTCGACGGCCGACGTCGTCGCGACCGCGATCGAGGAGGCCACGAAACCGGAGCTGCGCGGCCTGACCGGAATCGTGGTGCCCGACAGCCTCTTCGAGGAAACCTCGCAGGCGGTCGCCGACCTCGACCCATCCGCGCTCGGCGTCGACGAGCTCCCCCGCGTCCACACCGTGACCACCTGCAAGGGACTCGAGTTCGACACGACTGTCGTCGTCGAACCGAGCGCGCTCATCGCTCAGTCGCCGCGCGGATACAGCGACCTCTACGTCGCACTGACCCGCAGCACGCAGCGCCTCGTCGTGGTCAACGCCGACCCGCTACCAGCAGAACTCGACGACATGCCCCGTCGCTGAACGGCTTCGACGACGCGCTTCACACCGTTGAGCGCTCATCCGGATTGCCCGCACGCCCTCCCTCGGGGTGCAGGATGACGAGTTCGCGGGTCGCGCGGGTCATCGATACGTAGCGGTCGACGGCCCCGGTGATCCCGGCTCCGAAGACCCCGGCTCCGAAGACCTCGGATTCGACAACCACGACCAGATCGAACTCGAGGCCCTTCGCGGTGATCGGATCGAGTGCGCGCACCCGGTCGGTGCCTGCGAAGTCCGGGTCACCGATCACACACGCGACGCCCTCGTCGTTGCGTTCGAGCCACTCGGCGACTATCGCATCTCGGTCACGGTGCGAGGCATGTCGCACGGGAAGTCCCGACTCCCTGATCGACGACGGAACGTTGGCGTCCGGAATGGCCGCGCGGATGACCGGTTCGGCTGCCTCCATGACCTCTGCGGGTGTTCGGTAGTTGATCGACAACGACTCGACACGCACGTCGCGACATCCGACACTGCGGAGTCGCTCCGACCACGTCTCGGCGAACCCCGCGCGCGCCTGCGCCCTGTCGCCGACGATCGTGATGCTCCCGGACGGGTTGCGCCGCAGCACCATTCGCCACTGCGCAGGGGTGAGTTCCTGCGCCTCGTCGACGATGATGTGCGCGAAGGGTCCGTCGAGAGCGTCGGGTTCGACGTCCGGCGCGGCCGACTCGTCCACAAGAACGTCGCGCAGGTCGTCTTGCCGAAGCATCGACATCAGGCCCTCGCCGTCGTCGTAGGTCGTCGACGCCATGAGGTCGTCGACGACGAGGTCCATTCGACGGCGCTCAGCGCGGAGGGCGGCAGACCGGCGGCGGCGCCGATCGTCTGCGCTGCGGTCTCCCAATCGGTTGCGCGCGGCGTCGAGAAGCGGGAGGTCGGCGTCGGTCCACGCGTCCGGACGTTCTCGCTGGAGGAGTCGCACCTCATCCGGCGTCAACCACGGGGCACACATTCGGAGGAACGCGGGAACCGACCACAGGTCGCCGACGAGATCCGTCGCGTCGAGCATCGGCCACGCGCGCCCTACTGCCGCCGCAAGAGATTCATTGCGCTGCAACGCTTCCTGCACATCGTCCCGGTCGAGGTCGTCGTCACCTATGCGTCGCTGCACCGTCTCGGCCAGGTACTGCCAGACCGCACCCCGCGCCTCGTTGTGTGGCGTGCCCGCCTCGGGCGCCGTGAATGCTTCGGCCCAATCCCGCCGCCGCACAGTCACATCCGCCCACTCGGTCTCGACCAGAAGCGGCTCCGTCGGCGGTTCCTCGTACCACCGCACCGCCGTCTCGATCGCGTCGACCATCCCGGCCGTCGACTTCAGTGCCGTCACGGCGTCATCGGTCTCGGGCACCGCGGTATCGCCCTCGGCGACCAGATCGCGCAACGTGCACGTCTGCACGCCTTCTTCACCGAGGCTCGGCAAGACATCGGCGACATACGACAGGTACTGCTCGTGCGGCCCGACGATCAGGAGGCGGCCACGCGTGAGCCTCGCGTCGGAGTAGAGCAGATAGGCGGCACGATGCAGCGCCACCACGGTCTTTCCGGTACCGGGGCCGCCATCGACGACCAGCGCACCTGCCGAGTCGGCGCGGATGATGGCGTCCTGGTCGGCCTGGATCGTCGACAACACGTCGCGCATGCGTGGCGACCGACTCGCCGAAAGGCCTGCGAGCAGCGCCGAATCACCATCGAGCCATACCCCGTCGTCGACGGCGTCCGCGGTGAACACTTCGTCCCAGTAGTCGGTGATCTGCCCGCGCGCCCATCGATAGCGTCTGCGCGAGCGCACTCCCATCGGCTGCGCCGCCGTCGCGTTGAAGAACGGAGCAGCGGCGGGGGTTCGCCAGTCGACGAGCAGTTGTCGGCCCGTCGAGTCGGTCAGTCCGACACGGCCGACATACACGGGCTCCAACTCGTCGGTCAGCGTCATCCTTCCGATGCACAGGTCGAGCCCGAAGCGACGAAGCGTCCGTAGGCGGCCCGCCAACTGGTGTATCTCGAGGTCGCGATCCGATGCGCGCTGCCCACCTCCGCCCTCTGCCTTTCGCGTGGCATCGAGCCTGGTCGAGAGCACGTCGACGGTGCCGGCAAGCGACGCGGCGGTATCGGCGAAATGGCGCACATCGCTCTCGATGCGCGTCGAGGCGGATTTCGGTGAACCGGCGGGAAGGTTGAAGACATGGTCGGTCACTGCAGGCACTGGGCGACTCCGAAAAAGGCTGGGCGGGGGCGGAATCACCGATTGTGCACCCGGGGAGGGGCCTTGCGGCAAGGCCCCTACCTCGCGTTATAGTGAAAAGGGCAGGGACGTAGCGGCGATCACGGCGGATCAGGACACGCTCCCCTGAGCGCATATCACGACGGCACGCATCACCACGACGGTCATCACAACCACCAGCACACGCGCAACAGCCGGGCACACGAATCCGTGTGCCCGGCTGTTGGTTTCGATGAGAACGGAACTAGGTGGTGTGCACGATCAGCACATCGCACGCAGACTTACGCGCGACGTCGGCAGGCACCGAACCCAGCAGACGTCCCGCAATCGAGTTCAGTCCGCGATTGCCGACGACGAGAAGATCAGCCTGCACATCGGTGACCAGTTGCAGCAGTGCGTCGACGGGTGCGCCCTTCACCGGGCGCGCGACGATCTGCGTGGCTCCCGACTTCGATGCTCGCTCTTTCGCCCGTCGCAGGATCTCGTCGGTCGGGGCACTTCCGGTCACCTGGTAGGCCTCGTCTTTGAGAACGTCCGCAGCCTCGCCGGCACCGCGGTCGTTCGGAAAGTATGCGCATGCGATCACCAATTTCGAATCGCCCGCGATCGCACCCGCTCGATCGACCGCCTTCAACGACGATTCCGATCCGTCCGTTCCGACGACGATCGTCTGGTAAGCGCCCATCCCTTGACCTCCACACATGTCTGATTCCGCACATTCGCGGACTTCATCGATCACGACAACTCTAGAGTCACCTGAATCGGCAGGATAGTGTGCCACGCAACATTTGTCCGATGATCACGGCGATCGCTACACCGCAGACCCCCGTGGGACGAACGTCCCACATTTGAGTGACAACTATTTGATTCCGGCAGCATCCATGCCGCGCAGCTCTTTCTTCAGATCTGCGATCTCGTCGCGCAGCCTACCTGCGAGTTCGAACTGCAGATCGCGAGCCGCGCTCATCATCTGCTCGGTGAGCTGCGCGACCAGATCGGCGAGTTCGGCCCGTGGCATCGACCCGACGTCTCGCTTCTCGATGACTCCTGCGGAACCGCCCTTCGCCTTGGAGACCTCTCCCTGCGCTCGCCGTCCACGGCTGGCGTTGCGGCCGGAACCCCCGACATCGACGACCGAATCCTCCGCCTCGCGGTACACCTGATCGAGAATGTCGGCGATCTTCTTACGCAGCGGTTGTGGATCGATACCGTGCTCTTTGTTGTAGGCGACCTGCTTTTCACGACGACGCTCGGTCTCTTCGATCGCGTTGCGCATCGACTCGGTGACCGTGTCGGCATACATGTGCACCTCGCCGGAGACGTTACGGGCGGCACGTCCCACCGTCTGGATCAACGACGTCGTCGACCGCAGGAACCCTTCTTTGTCGGCGTCGAGGATCGCGACGAGCGACACCTCGGGAAGGTCGAGTCCCTCGCGTAGGAGGTTGATACCGACCAGCACGTCGTATTCGCCCGACCGGAGCTGCCGTAGCAACTCGACCCGTCGTAGGGTGTCGACCTCGGAGTGCAGGTACCGCACGCGGATACCGAGTTCGAGGAGGTAGTCGGTGAGGTCTTCTGCCATCTTCTTGGTCAACGTCGTCACCAGCACGCGTTCGTCGCGCTCGGTGCGGTCGCGGATCTCGTGGACCAGATCGTCGATCTGCCCCTTCGTCGGCTTCACCACGATCTGCGGATCGACCAGCCCGGTCGGGCGGATCACCTGCTCGACGAACTCTCCGTTGGACTGGCCGAGTTCGTATGCGCCGGGTGTCGCGGACAGATAGACCGTCTGCCCGATGCGACCGACGAACTCGTCCCAAGTGAGCGGACGGTTGTCGACCGCAGAGGGCAACCGGAACCCGAAGTCGACCAGATTGCGCTTGCGCGACATGTCGCCCTCGTACATGCCGCCGATCTGCGGAACCGTCACATGCGACTCGTCGATCACGAGCAGGAAGTCGTCGGGGAAATAATCGATCAGCGTTGCGGGGGCGCTGCCCGCAGGCCTGCCGTCGATGTGGCGCGAGTAGTTCTCGATGCCCGAGCAGAACCCGACCTGCCGCATCATCTCGAGGTCGTAGCTGGTCCGCATGCGCAGGCGCTGCGCCTCGAGGAGTTTGCCCTTGCCCTCGAGGTCGGCGAGACGCGCCTCGAGCTCTTCCTCGATGCTCGTCATCGCCTTCTCCATGCGCTCAGGTCCCGCGACATAGTGCGTCGCGGGGAAGATGCGCAGCGTGTCGACCTGCCTGACCACGTCACCGGTCAACGGATGCAGGTAATAGAGCGCCTCGACCTCGTCGCCGAAGAACTCGATCCGCACCGCCAACTCTTCGTACGACGGGATGATCTCGACGGTGTCGCCGCGGACACGGAAGCTGCCGCGGGTGAACGACATGTCGTTGCGTGTGTACTGCACGTCGACCAGCAAGCGGAGCAGCGCGTCGCGGTCGATCTCGTCGCCGACCTCTACTTCGACCGAACGGTCGAGGTAGGACTGCGGCGTGCCGAGGCCGTAGATGCACGACACCGATGCGACGACCACCACGTCGCGTCGCGACAGCAGGCTCGACGTCGCCGAGTGCCGCAGACGCTCGACGTCGTCGTTGATCGACGAGTCCTTCTCGATGTAGGTGTCGGTCTGGGCGATGTACGCCTCGGGTTGGTAGTAGTCGTAGTACGAGACGAAGTACTCGACAGCGTTGTGCGGCAACATCTCTCGAAGCTCGTTGGCGAGCTGCGCAGCAAGCGTCTTGTTCGGCGCCATCACGAGCGTCGGGCGCTGGACCCGCTCGATCAACCACGCCGTGGTCGCGGATTTACCGGTACCGGTGGCGCCGAGTAGGACGATGTCGCGCTCCCCCGCCGCGATACGACGTTCGAGGTCGTCGATCGCCTTGGGCTGGTCACCTGCGGGCTCATACTCGCTGACCACCTCGAACCGACCCTCGGTACGTTCGACGGCACCGACGGGACGGTGCTCGGAGTGCGCGAGAATCGGGTGTTCGGTAGCAAAAGCCATAGTGCCAGGGTAAACGCGACCTATGACAAATCTGTTCCGGATTCACGCACACCCCGTGACCTGCGGTTAAGGTGTGACGATGTCCGATCTGCACCCGCCGAAGCGGGAGATCTTCGACGTGCCCGCGATGACCAATACCGACAACAAGGGATTCGTCCGTCCGGTGGACCGCTACGAGGAGGCCTCGTTCGGTCTCTACATGTCGCGCACCGCCGATCACCCCAGATTCAGTCACCTCGAGTCCTGGCTTCTGCCCGCACTCGGACTTCGCGCCAACATCTTCCACTTCGTCGAAGGGCACCGGACCGGGCAGCGCCTCTACCTCGACATCGGACGTTTCCAGGGCCCCGACACCGACGGCCGCTGGCACGCCGAGGACTGGTACCTCGATCTCGTCGACGTCCCCGGCCGCCCACTGGAACTCATCGACGTCGACGAACTGTTCGAGGCACACGCAGCCGGCCTGTTATCGACCGACGAGTGTCAGGAAGCCGTCTATATCGCCCGGCGTGCACTTGTTGGTGCGGCAGAACAGAACCACGACATCCAGAAGTGGCTCGACGTCGCGAGCGGTGGGCATGTGTCGTGGCTCGACGGCTGATGGCGCGCTACGTCTCCCGACGATCGGCACGCCAGGCGGCGACTCGCGCATATGCACTGTCGAACCAGGGCTCTTTCGCCGAGACGTAGGCGTCGCGGTCGCCGTCTGCCGCAGCCAGTGCAGCACGCTTGACCTCGGCGTACTCGTCGCGTGCTGCGGCGTCGGACCGCAACCAATCGCGGAACTCGACGGCGAACCGACCGCCCGGCGACCCCTGCGCCCGCAGATGCACATTGACCGACCGCCCGGGATCGGCCGAACCGTGGAACCTCTTGCCCCAGAGGCCCTCATCGACCGAGCCGGTCTCCGGATCCGGCTTCGGCCGGTCGCTGGTGGTCTGTGGATTACGCGGGAACCCGCCGTCTGCCAGCACATCGGCCAGAGCATCCGCGACGTCAAGGTCGGCCACGGTGACCTGGATGTCGATGGTCGGCTTCGCTATCAGGCCCGGCACCGCCGTCGAACCGATGTGATCGATCGCCGACGCCTTGTCGCCGACGAGTGCCCACAGTCGATTGACCAGTCGCGCACCTGTAGCCGCCCATGCCGGCTCCGGAGCGGCCAGTTCCAACGGCCCGGGGACGATCGTCCGGGAGCGCACATTCTCCTCGTAGGGCACCAGCCGCTGGTCCCAGAGCTCGGCGGCAGCGGCCGCGAGATCGTCTGGCGTGCCCGAGTTGTCGAGCCAGACGTCGGCGACGGCCCGTCGCTGTTCGTCGGTGGCCTGGGCGCGGATTCGGGCGCGCGCGTCGTCCTCGGGCATGCCACGCAGCTCGGTCAGGCGTTGGACGCGCAGCTCCTCGTCGGCCCCCACGATCACCACGAGATGGAAGAACGGAGCCATGTTGCCTTCGACGAGCAGCGGGATATCTTGCACCACAATGGCATTCGACGCAGCTTGAGCGAGCAGTTCCTGCGTGCGCGCACCGACCAGCGGATGCGTGATCGAGTTCAGCTTCTGTCGACTCTCGTCGTCGACGAAGGCTTTGGCGGCCAGCGCTGGTCGATCGAGCGTCCCGTCGGCGGCCAGGATGTCGTCGCCAAAAGTCTCGACCAACTGCGTCAGACCCGGCGTGCCCGGTTCGACGACCTCACGGGCGATCTTGTCGGCGTCGATGTGATATCCACCCCGCTCCACGAAGGTCTTGGCCACGGTCGATTTGCCGGCTCCGATGCCGCCGGAGAGCCCTACTCGGATCACGAGGTCCAGTGTGGCAAACACCCCACCTGTCAGGTGATCCGACTGCCGAAGTCGGTGTGCCGACTCCACGACCTGCATCTACCCCCATACACAGACAAGAGCGCCTTCCGGACGAATCCGGAAGGCGCTCTTGTCGTTTACGTGCGAGACGCGACTATCAGGCGTTGCCCGACAGCTTCTCGCGCAGTGCGGCGAGCTGCTCGTCGCTGGCCAGCGAGCCACCCGTCGATGCGGGAGCGCTGCTCGACGAAGCGCTGCGGCTCTCCGACGATGCCGACGAGTAGTCCTGCGGGGCCTTCTCGGCCTCGGCTGCGGCAGCAGCGAACTTCTCGATCTGCGCGGTGTGCATCTTGTGGCGACGCTCGGCCTCGGCGTAGCGGTTCTCCCACTCTTCACGCTGCTTCTCGTAGCCGTCGAGCCATTCGTTGGTCTCGGCGTCGAAGCCCTCGGGGAAGATGTAGTTGCCCTGCTCGTCGTAGCTGTCGGCCATGCCGTACTTCGAGGGGTCGAACTCCTCGGTGTAGTCCTCGTTGGCCTGCTTGAGGCTCAGCGAGATACGACGACGCTCGAGGTCGATGTCGATGACCTTGACCATCGCGTCGTCGCCGACGGCGACAACCTGGTCCGGGACCTCGACGTGGCGCTCGGCCAGCTCGGAGATGTGCACGAGGCCCTCGATGCCGTCGTCGACGCGGACGAACGCACCGAACGGAACCAGCTTGGTGACCTTGCCCGGCACGATCTGACCGATCGCGTGGGTGCGGGCGAACTGACGCCACGGGTCTTCCTGAGTTGCCTTGAGCGACAACGACACACGCTCGCGGTCGAGATCGACGTCGAGAACCTCGACGGTGACCTCGTCACCAACGGTGACGACCTCGGACGGATGATCGATGTGCTTCCAGGAGAGCTCGGAAACGTGGACCAGACCGTCGACGCCGCCGAGATCGACGAACGCACCGAAGTTGACGATCGAGGACACGACGCCCTTGCGGACCTGGCCCTTCTGGAGCTGGTGCAGGAACTCGCTGCGGACCTCGGATTGGGTCTGCTCGAGCCATGCACGACGCGACAGCACCACGTTGTTGCGGTTCTTGTCGAGCTCGATGATCTTGGCTTCGATCTCCTTGCCGATGTACGGCTGCAGATCGCGCACACGACGCATCTCCACGAGCGATGCCGGGAGGAAGCCGCGCAGGCCGATGTCCAGGATCAGGCCGCCCTTGACGACCTCGATGACGGTGCCCTTGACGGCCTCGTCCTTTTCCTTGAGCTCCTCGATGGTGCCCCAGGCACGCTCGTACTGCGCGCGCTTCTTGGACAGGATGAGGCGGCCTTCTTTGTCCTCCTTGGTGAGAACCAGGGCCTCGACCTCGTCACCGACGTTGACGACCTCAGAGGGGTCGACGTCGTGCTTGATCGACAGTTCGCGAGAAGGGATCACGCCTTCGGTCTTGTAACCGATGTCGAGCAGAACCTCGTCACGATCGACCTTGACGATGGTCCCTTCGACGATGTCGCCATCGTTGAAGTACTTGATCGTGGAGTCGATGGCTGCGAGGAAGTCCTCAGCCGAGCCGATGTCATTGACGGCTACTTGCGGCGAGGTGATCGTGGGGGACGACATATGTTGAGTTGCTCCGGACAGGTATGTAGTAGGTACAGTTCACATTGTTTGAACAGCGATGTCAGGCGACGCGCATCTCGATCACAGTGCGACCGATCAGCGTTCTCCCAGGTCATCACACGAGGGTGACGTCCAGGTGACGACAAGCTGAACTGCGCGAAAGATGCCTCCACGCGCTTTGTCCACCTTACTCTAGCGGCGTTGTGCTGGGCAAATACCACTTCTGAGTGCATCCCGCCACCGCGCATACGAGACAGCAGGCATACGACACAGCTGGGGATACGACGACACGCGAGAGGTGCAACGTTGGCGCATTCGGTCGAATTCCTCTTCGACGAAGATTCGGAGCGTCGCCTGCGCGCGCTGTGGGATGCGCTCGCGGCGTCGAACCTGCCCAACGCAGGCAGAAACCCGTCGCCCACCAACCGCCCGCACGTCACGGCCGCCGCGACGCATCGGATCGACGCAGCCGCCGACCACGCGATACATCAGTGCGCCGAAACCCTCCCGATTCCGGTCACTCTCGGCGCACCACTGGTCTTCGGCCGTGACGACCGACTCGTCGTTGCACTGCTGGTGGTGCCGACGGCTCGCTTGCTGGCCGCCCATGTGCGGGTGGTCGAGGCGCTGTACGGCCATGCGTTCACCGCCGACGACGAGCCCGGCGTCTTCTCCCACTCGCTGCCCGGATCGTGGACCCCACACGTCACGATGGCGCGCCGCGTGCACTCGGACGCTCTCGGCGACGTCGTGGCCGCGCTCGATCTGCCCTCTCACAGCGGTCGGCCTGACGGCACTCCCGCGACCATCACCGCTATCCGACGTTGGGACGGCGATAGTCGAACAGATGTCGTCCTCGGCAAGCGTCCCGAGAGTTCGGAGTGGGGCGAATGACTCTCAGGGGTTGGCGGCCGCGCCGGATCTAGACTCATCCGGATCTAGACTCGTGCAGGTGATCGGCGACGACGAGACTCCGCACCCGCCGCGACTGCTCGGACGAATCGATTCGTCGACGAGCGATGCCGCGAGCCGCACCTGGTGGGACGCAGAGGCGCAGGACTATCACCGCGAACACGGCGGTTTCCTCGGCTCCGACTCCCGCGGCGGCGAGTTCGTGTGGGGGCCAGAACGATTGCGAGAGGCCGACGTTCACCTGCTCGGCGATGTCGCCGGCCGCGACATCCTCGAGATCGGGTGCGGGTCCGCGCCGTGTTCACGGTGGCTCGTCGCCCGAGGTGCGCGCGCCGTCGGACTCGATCTGTCGCAGAAGATGCTCGATCACGGACTCGCCACCATGAAGCGATTCGACGAACCGCGGGTACCGCTCGTTCAGGCGACCGCAGAGTCGCTGCCCTTTGCCGACGAGAGCTTCGACATCGCGTTCTCGTCTTTCGGCGCAGTGCCTTTCGTCGCCGAACCCGGCCGGGTGATGGCGGAGGCCGCACGCGTCCTACGGCCGGGCGGCCGCTGGGTGTTCTCGGTGAATCACCCGATGCGCTGGATGTTTCCCGACGACCCAGGGCCCGCCGGGCTGACCGTCACGATGCCGTACTTCAGCAGAACGCCCTATTCCGAGGTCGACGCCGACGGCACGGTCACCTACGTCGAACATCACCGCACCATCGGCGATCGGGTCCGCGACATCCGCGCTGCCGGACTCATCCTCGACGACATCGTCGAACCGGAATGGCCGGACGACCTCGAGGACGAGTGGGGTCAGTGGAGTCCGCTTCGGGGACAGTACTTTCCGGGCACCGCGGTGTTCTGCTGTGTCAAACCCCGCTGACCCCAACGCAACCGATCACAGCTGAACCGATCACACCGGGGTCAATCACAGCGGGGCCGCTCACAACAGCTTCGAGAGGAACGTCTTCGTCCGCTCGTGCTGCGGGTTCGCGAGCACCTCTCGCGGATCGCCCTGTTCGACGACGACGCCGCCGTCCATGAACACCAGCTGGTCGGCCACCTCGCGGGCGAAGCCCATCTCGTGCGTGACGACGAGCATGGTCATTCCCGTTGCCGCGAGTTCGCGCATGACACCGAGCACATCACCGACCAACTCGGGGTCGAGCGCCGACGTCGGCTCGTCGAAGAGCATCAGTTTCGGCTCCATCGCCAGCGCTCTGGCGATCGCGACGCGCTGCTGCTGTCCGCCGGAGAGTTGCGACGGATACGACTCCGCCTTGTCGGCGAGTCCGACGCGCTCCAGCAGGTACTCGGCCCGAGAAGTGGCCTCGGCCTTGTTCTTTCGTTTGACCTGCGTCGGCGCCTCGATCACGTTCTCGATCACTGTCCGATGCGGGAACAGATTGAAGTGCTGGAACACCATGCCGATATCGCGGCGCTGCTTGGCCGCGTCCTTCGGACTCATCTCATAGAGCTTGCCACCGCGTTCGCGATAACCGATGAGGTCGCCGTCGACGTAGAGCCGTCCCGCGTTGACCTCTTCGAGATGGTTGACGCATCGCAGGAACGTCGACTTGCCAGAGCCCGACGGACCGATGATGCAGAGAACCTCACCGCGCTCGACCTCCAGCGAAATACCTTTGAGTACCTGCGTCGTACCGAAGCTCTTACACACTCGATCGGCAAGCACCATCGGTGTCGCCGACGTCTCTTCAACCGTGGTCATACTCCCCCACCCCCGTGTTGTGGATCGGTCACCTCGGCCTCTGCGGCGAGGGCCTTTAGTTGCTTACCTGTCAGCGCACGTGTCGCGCCCCGCGCGTAATAGCGCTCCAGGTAGTACTGGCCGACCATCAGGATGCTCGTCACCGCGAGATACCAGGTCGACGCGACCATCAACAACGGAATCGGCTGGAAGATCACGCCCGAGATGTCGCGCGCACGCCCATAGAGCTCGAGGCTGAACGGCACCGCCGCCACGAGGCTCGTCGTCTTGAGCATGCTGATGACTTCGTTGCCTGTCGGCGGGATGATCACGCGCATCGCCTGCGGGAGCACCGTTCTACGCATGGTCTGCGACCACGTCATACCCAGCGCCACCGACGCCTCGGTCTGCCCCTCACCCACAGATGACACACCTGCGCGCACGATCTCCGCCATGTAGGCGGCCTCGTTCAGAGCCAGGCCGATGACCGCGAACAGAAATGCCGCGTTCAGCGACTGGATGTCGAAGTGTGCGAACTGCACCGTGAACGGGATACCGAGGTCGATCCGCTTGTAGATCGACGGGAACAGGCCCCAGAAGACCAACTGCACATAGACCGGGGTACCGCGGAAGATCCACAGGTAGACCCACGACGTCGCACGGAGAACCGGATTCGGCGAGAGGCGCATGATCGCCAACACCACACCCAGCACGATGGCGATCACCATCGACAGGACCGTCAGCGCGAGTGTGTAGCCGACGCCCGACATGATGCGGGTGTCGAACAGGTACTTCGCGTAGGTGTCCCACGCATACGCCTTGTTGGTGGCCGCACCGTAGACGAACAGCGCGACGAGGACGAGCACGATCGCCGCGGCGATCCACTGACCTGGATGTTTGAGTGGTACGGCCTTGATCGGGGTCGGCTCCACTTTCGCGGAGTCGACCCCGACTCGGCCGTCAGACGGCGTCGACACGGGTCAGCTGACCGCGCCGTTGATCACCGATTTCTGGATCGCGCCTGCCTCGACGCCCCAGTTCTCGGCGATCTGCTTGTACTGACCGTTGTCGATGAGGTGCTGCACGGCCTGCTGCAGAGCCTGCGTCAACGACGACCCCTTCTGCACCGGGTAGCCGTAGGGCGCCGAGTCGAACACTCCACCGGCAGCCTCGAGCTTGCCGCCCGAGCGCTTGATCGCGTACGCGGTCACGGGCGAATCCGCCGACATCGCGTCCACCTTGCCGAGCACGAGCGCGTTGGTCGCCTCGTCCTGGCTGTCGAACTTCACCTTCTCGATCGCCGGCTTGCCCGCGTCGGTGCATGCCTTGCTCTTGGCAGGAACCTCGTCGGTGTCCTCGACGGTGGTCGACTGCACAGCAACCCGCTTGCCGCAGGCGTTGTTGGGGTCGATGCTGCCGCCCTTCTGCTGCGCCCACTGCACACCGGCGTTGTAGTAGGTGACGAAGTCGACCTGCTGCTCGCGCTCCTTGCTGTCGGTGAACGACGACATGCCCACGTTATAGGTGCCCTGCTGGATCGCCGGGATGATCTTGTCGAAGTCGGCTTCCTTGTACACCGGCTTGAGACCCAGGACGCCGGAGACGGCGTTCATGAGATCCACGTCGTAGCCGACGATGTTGCCGGAGGGATCCTTGAACTCGTTGGGCGAGTAGGGAACGTTGACACCGACGATCAGCTGGCCCGACTGCCGGATCGGTGCGGGTACCAGCGCGGCGATGGAATCGACCTTGGCGACCTCCACTGCCTTCGACGAGCTGGCTGCCGCCTCGCCACCGCCTTCGTCGGATTCATTGTTGGTACATCCGGCGAGTACCAGTGTCAGAACAGCCACAAGCGCGGTGAACAGACCGCCGAATCGCCATCGTCGCGAACGTGTCGAATGCTGAAGTCGCATCGAAATCCTTCCCCCGGCGCCCCCATGAGCGCCTCGAGACCACACACCGACACACCGTCGGCACTTCGCAATAACTTACTGGCTTCCGGTGCAATCCACCCGGTAGTTACGAAGGATTAACCGTGCTTCGACCCGACGACGCGCCCGAGCACCGGCGCGGCCGGGCGCGTGGTTGTACCCACCCAAATCCCGTATCGATCACCAAGAAAGCACGTACGATTCGAAAATTCTCTCCGCGAACATTTTCTAGAAAACGTGAATTGATGGATTCACGATATAGTTTGCGAAGAGCCTTTATTCGAATTAGCATTCCGAGCGTGATACGCCCCACTCGGCCATTCTGGGTCGCATTGTCCGGATTTGTTGCGGCACTCTTGGCGGCGACGCTCACGGGTTTTCCTCGTGCCCGCAACAGGTTCCGCGAGTCCATTGAAGCCTCCATCCCAGAACCCCTTCTACGGCACGCAGCGAAGTCTCACCCACGTCGCACCCGGTGCCCCACTGAAGACTCGCGTCGTCCAATTGGCCTACGGCGACAAGAGGTTTCCGGCAGTTGCGACGCAGATCCTGTTCCGCACCACGGATCAGTTCGGCACGCCGACGGCAGCAGTCACCTCCATCATCGAGCCGTTGACATCCGGACCGCGAAAACTGATCTCGTATCACTCCCCCTATGACGCACTCGGGTCACAATGCGATCCCTCGTACGCTCTCCGCGGTGGCAATACCGGCCGCGGACCGGAATTCGACGACATCATCATCGGCTCATTTCTTGCGCAGGGATACACCGTCGTGGTCCCCGACTATGAAGGCTTGAAGATGCGCTGGACGATGGGGCGCGAGTCCGCGCAGACCGCTCTCGATAGCATCCGTACCGCTGAGCGACATCTGCGCCTGCCCTCGTCGACGCCGGTCGGGCTCTTCGGCTACTCGGGCGGATCGGTGCCCACCGGCTTCGGCGCCGACCTCGCCGCGAGCTACGCTCCCGAACTCCACATCGTCGGCGCCGCCGCGGGTGGAGTCCTCGTCCAGCCGTCGCACAACCTGCCCTATGTCAACGGAAGCAAGCAGTGGGCGGGCGTGATCCCCGCGCTCATGAACGTCTACAACGCGACCTTCGACCTCAACATCGGCCAGTACCTGTCCCCCAAGGGAACCCAAACACTCGCGCAGACCCAGGGGCAGTGCCTGATCAACTTCGCGACCAAATATCCGGGACTGACCGACACACAATTGCTGCTACCGCAGCATCCGGGGCTGTTGACCGTCCCGGGGATCCCGCAAGCCTTCAACCAGAACTTCATGGGTTGGGTCGGCAAGCCGAGAAATCCGATGTTCCTCGGTGTCTGCAACGTCGACGGAACCGGCGACGGGATCATGATCGACGGCGACGTGCAGGGATTGGCGACCAAGTACTGCCGTGAAGGAGTTCCTACGCAATACAAGACCTATCCCAAGCTCAGTCACTTCGATGCATTCCTGCCCTGGGCACCCGATGCGGAGAAGTTCCTCGCCGACCGTTTCGCTGGGCGTCCCGCGACCTACTGCTCGGGAATTCCGACCGGCAATACCCTGGGCCCCATCAGCTAGTCAGGACCCATCAGCCCGTTCGGTGCCGCGGTCGATCGCTTCGACGACCGCGGCACCGAACGCTGTTGTGGTCGCACTCCCGCCGAGATCGGCCGTGCGAATCCCCGCGGCCAGCGTGACGTCGATGGCGTTGTCGATTCTCGCGGCGCAGCGGGTGAGTGCATCGTCGGATCGCTGATCGCCCCACCATCGGAGCATCATCGCGGTCGAGGCGAGAATGCCGACGGGATCGGCGATTCCGCGTCCGGCGATGTCGGGGGCCGCACCGTGGCTGGCTTGCGCCATGGCCTTGGTCGACGAGCAGTTCACCGAACCTGCCATTCCCAGCGATCCCGCCAACTCGCCTGCGAGATCGGAGAGGATGTCGCCGAAGAGGTTTTCGGTGACCAGCACGTCGAAATCCGCGGGCCTGCGAACCAGCAGTGCTGCCATCGCGTCGACATGCTGCTCGTCGACGTCGACGTCAGGGAAGCCCACCGCCACCTCGCGGCACGCATCGCGGAAGAGGCCGGTCGTGAGTCGTAGAACGTTGGCCTTGTGCACGATGGTGACATGCCGTGAGCGTTGCCTCGCGAGTCGGAATGCCTCTCGAGCGATTCGACGACTCGCCTCACGGGTGACGACTCCGACCGCGAGCGCAACATCGGGCGTCGGCATGAATTCACCACTCCCGACGGCCATGTTCCGGTCGGCGTACAGCCCCTCGGAGTTCTCCCTCGCGATCACCACGTCGATGTCGGGAGCGGTTGCGGCCACACCGCGATAGGCCCGACACGGCCGGATATTCGCATACAGCCCGAACCGCTTACGGATCACCGCACCAGGCGTCAGCATCCCACGGAACTCCTCGGGATATCCGGCCGAGTCGTGTGGGCCGAGAATCCACACGTCGAGTTCGTCGAGACCCTCGAGCGCCGATTGCGGTGTCGGCGTGCCGTACTCGGCTATTGCGTCACGACCGAGAGGCAAAGTCACCCAATCGAATTCGATGTCTTCGCGCGCACCTGCCGCAACCGCCACGTCGACGGCGATCGGCACGATCTCCGGCCCGATTCCGTCGCCGTCGAGTACACCGATCGCCAATCGACTGTCGCTGCTCATCTCGCAAATATTGCCAGAACGCTTGACAACTCTGCCGAGCCACCTCAGCATAGCTAGAAACCGAATGACATTCGGTTTGGCCCTCAACGCCGCAGGCCAGCCGCCATTCTCTTCGACGACGCTCTCGTAGCGTCGCTCTCGAAAGGCTCCCCATGAGCACTGCCGATCCATCCCGAGTCGCCACTCCACCTGCCGCTGTCGATTCGCCACCACCAGCAGGCATCGATCTCAAGCAGGACGCACTCGGCGCACCGTCGATTGCTTTCATGGTGATCGCGGCGGCGGCCCCGCTGACCGTGATGGCGGGCGTCGCGCCCCTGGCCCTGGCCATCGGCGGTGTCGGCGCGCCGGTCGCCTATCTCGCCGCTGGAATCAGCTTCGCAGTGTTCGCGGTGGCGTTCATGGCCATGACCAGGGCCACCGGCGGCAAAGGCGCCTTCTACTCCTACATCACGCTTGGACTCGGTCGGGTCGCGGGACTCGCATCAGGCTTCCTCGCAGTCGTCTCATACAACGCACTCCAGATCGGCGTGTACGGCCTCCTCGCCGTTCAGACGCACGACGCCATCTCGCGGGTGCTCGGCGTCGACATCCCCTGGCCCGTACTCGCACTCGTCGCGATCGCGATCGTGTGGTTCGTCGGCCGTCGCGGAATCGACGTCGGGGCGCGATTCCTCGGAGTCCTCCTCGCCCTCGAAACCGGCATCCTGCTGGTTCTCGCCGTCGCGATCCTCGTCAAGGGCGGAGCGCACGGTATCGAGTTCTCCACCTTCACTCCCAAGGCGATCTTCGCTCCGGGAATGGCAGGCGTGCTGGCCTTTGCGTTCGCGGCGTTCATGGGATTCGAGTCGACGGCCCTCTATCGCTCCGAGGCTCGCGACCCCGACCGCTCCATCCCCCGCGCGACCTACTGGGCAGTCGGCTTCATGGCGATCTTCTACTGCTTCATCGTCCAGGCATTCGGCGCCGCTCAGGTGCAGCAGGCCGCGGGCGACGACGTCGCCGACCTCTTCTTCTCCGCCATGACGACGTATGTGGGCACCTGGGCGACCGACGTGATGTCACTGCTCATCGTCACAAGCGCTCTGGCGTCGCAGATCGCGTTCCACAACGCCATCAACCGCTACACGTATGCACTCGCACGCGACGGCGCGCTGCCCCGCATCCTCGATCGCACTCACCCTGTGTACAAATCCCCTTCTCGCGCAGGCAATCTGCAGACCATCCTCGCCGCCGTCGTCATCGCGGCGTTCGGCCTGGCCGGTGCAGATCCCTACTATCAACTCCTACTGGTCCTCAACACCCCTGGAATCGTGGGAATCATTGCGCTGCAGGTGATCACATCGCTCGCTGTGGTCGCGTACTTCGTGCGCAAGCACTACGTCGGGGCCGAGCGGGTCGGACTGATCGCGGGAGTCCTGAGCACCATCCTTCTCGGCCTCGCATTGCTACTACTCGTGGCAAACATCAAGCTGCTGACCAACATGGGCACCGCGGCCAACGCGGCACTTGTCGGCAGCGTGGGAGTCGTGTTCCTCCTCGGAATCGTTGCGGCACTCTACTTCCGCGCCCGGGTGCCACGCACCTATGCCCGCATCGGTGGCCTCTACGACGACCCGCACGCCGACACCGAACGCTGACACCAGGGACCCGAAGGCGCAGTGGCACAACTCAATCACGTACCAGACCACACTCAACGACGTACGCAGGGACGACAATGACACAGCGAGCCGACACGGTGATTTTCGCCAAGACCATCCACACCCTGACAGGGGAACAGGGCCACAGCGCCGTCGCCATCTCCGACGGGCGGATCTGCGCACTAGGGGATGCGGATTCGCTGGCCACCTACATCTCTGCGTCAACTCAGATCGTCGATCTGGGAGCGCGACACTCACCCCCGGCCTCATCGACGGACACATCCATCCTGTTCTCGGACTGGACATTTCGGCCGGCGTCGACCTCTCGGGCGTCGAGAACCTCGATCAACTCGTCGAGGCTCTGCGGACCGCCCCGGTCGTCGACGGCTGGGTACGGGGCTGGGGCCTCGATCCCAACGCGTTCGGTGGCCGACCCGTCACGTCCGACGTGGTGGTGACGGCGGTGGGACCCGACCTGCCCGCCCTGCTCTACCTCTTCGACGGTCATTCAGCACTCGCCACGCCGGCGGCACTGCGCATCGCGGGCATCGATGGCCCACGGACATTCAGCGGCAACGCCGAGATCGTCTGCCAGGACGGCATTCCCACGGGCCACCTGCTGGAGCTGGAAGCGGTCAGCGTCGTTTCCGCGGTCGTACCGCCCGAGTCGGCGCAGCAACGCCGACAACGCCTCACCGAACTCCTCGGCTCCATGGCTGCGGCCGGACTGACATCAGCGAACGCCATGGATTTCGAAGGCGACAGCGGCGAGCTCGTCACCGCACTCGAAGCCGACATCGAGCTTCCCATGCGACTCCGCTTCGCTCCGTTCTGCATGCCCGGCACTGACACCGAGCAACTCGATCACATCGTCGAACTGCAGCGTCGCGGTGGCAGGCGGTGGCGTGTCGACGGCGTCAAGTTCATGGTCGACGGGACCATCGACGGTGGCACCGCGTGGCTCGAGACTCCCGACTCCCATGGCGAATCAACCGCACCGCTGTGGCCGGACCCGGCGGAGTACCGACACGCGCTGCGCTACTTGGCACAGCGAGGTGTCCCCACGGTGACCCACGCGATCGGCGACGCCGGAATCCGTTATGCACTCGACAGTCTCGCCGATCTACCCGAGCTCCCGTCCGGCGCGCGACATCGGATAGAACACATCGAGACGCTCCCCGACGACCTCGTCGACCGTTTCGCGCGGCAAAGCGTTGTCGCGAGCATGCAGCCGACCCATTGCACCCACTACACGCGCTCCGACCACTCCGACAACTGGTCGGAGAGACTCGGCGCCGAACGTGCCGACCGCGCATTCCGCACGCGCGACATCCGTGACGCGGGAGCGATCCTCGCGTTGGGGTCGGACTGGCCGATCGCCCCCTTCGATGCCCGTTCGATCATGGCCGACGCCCAGCTCCGACGCCGCGCGGGACATCTCGACGACGCTCCGATCCTTCCCGGACAGGCACTCACCGCGCGCATGGCGCTCGAGGGCTATACGAGCCACGCCGCACGAGCGCAGGGCGCGAGCGACGCGGGTGCCATCGCGGTGGGCTGTCGCGCTGATCTCACCGCGTTTGCCGTCGATCCGCTCCGGTGCCTGCCCGACGAACTCGCCGACGCCCCGATCGTGCTCACCATGGTCGGAGGCGACGTGGTGCATCGCGCCGACCACGTCGACGCCTGACCCGCTTGAGCGTCGAGGCAACGGCGAGCATCAGGCATACGGCGAGTCACTAGGCTTACGGAATGCCCCGCCCGCGCACACCGATCCTCGATCCGAACACGATTGCCCGAGCGGCACTCGACGCGCTCGACGCCGACGGCTCGTTCACCATGCCCGGGGTTGCGAAGCGCCTCAACGTCGCGGTGTCGTCGCTGTATCACCATGTGGCGAGCCGCGAGCAACTCCTCGAGCTCATCCGCGGGGTGATCGCCGAGGAACTCTCGGTGTCGATCGAGTGGCCGGAGGACTGGCGCGAGGTGGTTCGAGAGTGGCTGATCGGCTACCGCGCGGGCTTCGGTGCCCACCCCGAACTGGTGCGGGCACTCACGGCGCAAACGGTCCGCGCACCCGAGGTGCTGCGCGGCTACGACCGATTGGCGCAGAAGCTCGTCGACGCCGGGTTCCCGATCGACCGGGTGCTGCACGTCATCACGTTTCTCGACACCATCGCACTCGGGTCGGCGCTCGACGTCGGCGCACCCGAGGAGGTGTGGTCGGCCGACGGCGTCGCTGCTGACAGCACCCTCGGGCGTGCGCTGTCAGCAGCACCGACGGGACGCGTGCGCGCTGACGAAGCGTTCGAGCTGACCGTCGACTTGGCCGTCATCGGCCTCGAGACCGAACTGGCCCGCGTGTCGCAGAATTGACAGCTCTATTGCAGGACTGCGTTCCTCAGTGCGCGGCGTCGTCCCACGAGCGACCGAAGCCGACCGAAACCTCCAGTGGCACAGACAGATCGATAGCATTGCCCATCTCTTCGCGAACGACCTTCTCGGCTTGTTCGCGCTCACCCTCAGCCACTTCGACGACGAGTTCGTCGTGGACCTGGAGCAACATGCGGGAGGCAAGTTTCTCGGCGACGAGTCGCTTGTGCACGTTGATCATGGCGACCTTGATGATGTCGGCAGCCGTGCCCTGGATCGGGGCGTTGAGCGCCATACGCTCTGCCGCCTGACGCCGTTGCCAGTTGTCGCTGTTGAGGTCGGGCAGATAGCGGCGTCGACCGAAAAGCGTTGCGGTGTACTCGTTTCGGCGTGCCTCGACGACGACGTCATGAAGGTAGTCCCGCACGCCACCGAAGCGGTCGAAGTAGGCCTCCATCTGCTCCTTGGCCTCGTCGCGACTGATCCGCAGCTGCGCCGCGAGCCCGAACGCCGAGAGTCCGTACGCGAGACCGTACGACATCGCTTTGACACGATGCCGCATATCTGTGGTCACCGCGTCGATCGGCACTCCGAAAGCTCGTGACCCGACGAAGTTGTGGAGGTCTTCTCCGGTGTTGAACGCCTCGATGAGGCCCGCGTCGCTTGAGAGGTGAGCCATGATGCGCATTTCGATCTGGCTGTAGTCAGCCGTCATGAGGGTCTCGTATGGCTTGCCGGTGCCGCCGGGTCCGTTGTCCGAGCCGACGACGAATCCGTGGCGGATCTCCCGCCCGGCCTCGGTACGAACCGGAATGTTCTGCAGGTTGGGTTCGGTCGACGACAGCCGACCCGTCGCCGCGACGGTTTGGTTGAACGTCGTGTGGATTCGGCCGTCGTCGGCCACCGACTTGAGAAGACCGTCGACGGTCACCTTGAGTCGGGTGGCATCTCGGTGTTCGAGCAGATACGCCAGGAACGGATGCTCGGTCTTCTCATAGAGGGTCTGCAAAGCGTCGGCGTCGGTCGTGTAACCGGTCTTGGTCTTCTTGGTCTTGGGCATGTCCAGCTTGTCGAACAGCACCGTCTGCAATTGCTTGGGCGAGCCGAGGTTGATCTGCTCGCCGATCACCTCGTAGGCGGCCTCTGCGGCCGTCCGGATGCGCTCGGAGAACGTCTCTTCGAGCTGACCGAAGTGCTCGACGTCGACCGCGATGCCCGATGCCTCGAGGTCGGCGAGCACGAACAGCAGTGGCAGTTCCATCTCGGTGAGCAGCGGTTTGGAGTCGATGCGGTCCAGCTCGGTGTCGAGGGTGTCGGCGAGTTCGGCGACAGCCCGCGCCTCGAGCATCGCCTGCTCGGCGATCTTGCCCGCGCCCCCGTCGTCGTCGAGGAGCGAGAGCTGCCCGGAGTCGGCGCCATCGTCGGCTCGCAGTTCGCGTCGCAGGTAGCGCAGCGCGAGATCGTCGAGGTTGAAGGTTCGTTGGCCGGGCCGCACGAGGTAGGCGGCGAGGGCGGTGTCGCTGGTGACACCGGCGAGCGTCCACCCACGAGACCGCAGCGCGTGGATGGCCCACTTCGTCTCGTGGAGGGCCTTGTCGATGGTCGAGTCGGCAAACCATTCGCCGAGCGCCTTCTCGTCGTCGGGCCCGAGCACCGTGACGTCGACGTAGCCCGACGTACCGTCGGTCGCGGCGATCGCGACGCCCGTCACGTCTGCGCCGACGACCTGGTGCGGAGCGGTGACGGTGAGGCCGCTGCGGCCGGTGCGGGCGTGCGCGTCGAGCCAGTCGCGAACCTCACCTTCGCCGAGGACCGACCCGTCGAGTTCAAACCCTGATTCGGCCTCCGGTTCGACGGAACTGAGCGTCGAGAACAGACGATCGCGCAGAACACGGAACTCGAGGTCGTCGAAGAGTTGGTGGATGCGGTCGCGGTCCCAGCCGACCATCGCCAGTTCGTCGGGCGTGGCAGGCAATTGCATGTCGCGGACGAGCTCAGTGAGCTGGCGGTTCGTCTGTACCGAGGCCAGGTGCGTGCGCAATGCGTCGCCGACCTTTCCCTTGACCTCGTCGACGTGATCGATGAGTGAGGCGAGAGAGCCATACTCGCGAATCCACTTCGACGCCGTCTTCTCCCCCACGCCCGGGATGCCGGGCAGGTTGTCGCTCGGGTCGCCGCGCAGCGCCGCGTAGTCGGGATACTGCGTGGGTGTGAGTCCGTACTTCTTCTCGACCTCTTCAGGGGTGAAGCGGGTCAGCTCCGAGACGCCTTTGCGCGGGTACAACACCGTCACCGAGTCGTCGACGAGCTGCAGCGAGTCCCGGTCGCCGGTGACGACGAGAACCTTGTAGCCCTCCGCTTCGGCCTGCGTTGCCAGCGTCGCGATGATGTCGTCGGCCTCGTAGCCCTCGATCGCCATGACGGGGATTCCGAGCGCGTCGAGCACCTCTTTGGTCAGATCGACCTGACCGTTGAACTCGTCGGGCGACTTGGATCGCTGCGCCTTGTACTCGGGAAACATCTCCGAACGGAAGGTCTTGCGCGAGACGTCGAACGCCGCTGCCACGTGTGTCGGTTCCTCGTCGCGGAGCAGGTTGATCAACATGGAGGTGAAGCCGTACACCGCGTTGGTCGTCTGGCCGGTCGCGGTTTTGAAGTTCTCGGCAGGAAGCGCGAAGAACGCCCGGTAGGCCAGCGAATGCCCGTCGAGCAGCATCAACGTCGGTTGACGCTTACCTTTGCCACCCTTCTGACTCGATCGCGACGACGTCGACGGCGCGGCCTTGCCGTCAGCGGGTGTGCCGTCGGAACTCTTCACGGGTGCACTTTGCGCAGGACTCACACCGCCGAGTCTAGTGACGCCCCCCGACACGCCTCATCCCCGGCAACCCATCCCCGGCAACCCCGCGGACCCTTGACGAAACCTCAGCCAGGCGCGCTGCGGTACATCGGCCACACCGTAGGTCCGTTCTCCGGCAACGTCACCTCGGCGGTCACCGTGAAACCGAATCGCTCGTAGAGTGGAATATTCGCCTCGTTGGAGCTCTCCAGATACGCCGGGCCGTCGACCGACTCCATCCCGGTGCGCAGCAACGTACTTCCGACGCCGCGCCCGTTCACTGTGGCGCCGACGAATGCCAGATACCAGTGCGGTTCGCGCGGACGGTATCCCGCGAACATCTCCTCGATCTGTTGGCCGCGACGGTACCGACCGCCCAGTGCCGACAGGAACCGCGGCACCGCCAACAGTTGGCGGCCGCTCGAGGGGTGAAATCCCGGCGGGTCCCACACCGCGGCGCCGACGGCCCGGTCATTCTCGACGCACACGTCTATACGTCCCCGTGACCCGTGACCCGCGGTCAACAATGCGCGATACAGGGCCGCGTACCGGGTGGTGTCGGGTTGCAACCACCGCATCACCGGGTCGTCGGCAAACGCCTCTCCGAGTATCTCGCTGACGAGCTTGTTGTCCGTTGAGCCCTCGATGGCGTAGGCGGTCACCGCGTCAGGCTACGCCGAGATACGCCTCACGCACCGCATCGTCGACGAGTAGCTCTTTGCCCGGCCCCTCTTTCAGGATCGTGCCGGTCTCAAGGATGTAACCCCGATCGGAGCGGCTCAAGGCCTGCTGCGCATTCTGCTCGACGAGCAGGATCGTGGTTCCCTCCGCGTTGATCTGCGCGATGATCGAGAAGATCTGTTGGATCACCATGGGCGCCAAGCCCATTGACGGTTCGTCGAGCAACAGCAGATTGGGACGCGCCATCAGCCCTCGACCGATCGCGAGCATCTGCTGCTCGCCGCCGGACATGGTTCCGCCGTATTGCTTGCGCCGTTCCGCCAACCGCGGGAACAACTCGAAGACCTGGTCGAGGGCCTGACTGTAGGCAGCCTTGGACTCGAATTTCCTTCCATAGCAACCCATGTCAAGATTTTCGAGCACCGTCATTCCCGGGAAGATGTGTCTGCCCTCGGGAACCTGGATGATTCCCCGTGACACTCGCTCGTGCGGGGCAAGCTTGGTGATCGACTCACCATTGAACTTGATGTCGCCCTGACTGAGTTTGAGCAGACCGGAGATCCCGCGCATGGTGGTCGATTTTCCCGCGCCGTTGGCTCCGAGGAGAGTCACCAGCTCGCCCTCGTCGACGTGTAGCGAGATGCCGTGCAGCGCTTGGATTCGGCCGTAGTGAATGACGACGTCGGTCATTTCCAGCACCGGCGTCTTGATGGTCGTCGCGGCCGAATCCTTGCTGAGGTCAGGCGATTTGGTCATCGGGAACTCCCAGGTAGGCGGCGACGACCGCGGGATTCTCGCGAACCTCGCGCGGTGAGCCGTCAGCGATCTTGCGGCCGAATTCGAGGACGACGATGCGATCGGTCACGCCCATGACCAAGCGCATGTCGTGCTCGATGAGCAGCACGGTGTAGCCGTCCTCGCGGATCTTCTGGATCAACTCCATCAGCGCGGACTTCTCGCTCGGATTGAAGCCGGCCGCAGGCTCGTCGAGGCACAGCAGCTTGGGTTCGGTGGCCAATGCCCGAGCGATCTCGAGACGACGCTGGTCTCCGTACGGGAGATTCGACGCCTTCTCCGCCGCGCGGGCACCGATACCGACGAACTCGAGCAGCGCCATCCCGCGGTCGACGGCGTCGTGTTCTTCTCGGTACAGCCGCGGCGTGCGCATGATTGCTCCGAAGACCGACGTCTTGTGCCGGGCATCGGTGCCGACGGAGACGTTCTCCAGCGCGGTCATCTCACCCCAGAGCCGCACGTTCTGGAAGGTACGCGCGATCCCCTTGCGAGTGATCTTGTGCTGCGACATCTTGCCGAGCGGCGCACCGTCGAAGACCACCGTTCCACGCGTCGGACGATAGACGCCCGTAATCGCGTTGAAGCACGTGGTCTTGCCTGCGCCATTGGGTCCGATGAGGCCGAGAATCTCGCCGCGCTTGATGTCGAACGTGACGTCGTCAAGTGCCGCCAGCCCACCGAATTCGACGGTCAAACCGGTGACCTTCAGTAGCGGTTCACCCTCGGCAGTTTCGATGTTCCGTTGCGGCGCAACAGCTTCGGCGACAGCTTCTGGATCGGCGAGTTGCGGGTCGACCGCTGCCGGGTCGACGACAGCCGTCGACTCGGGGTCGGCGAGCACCTCCTCGACCTGTTCGACGTTGTCTGGGACCTGTTCGACGCTGTCCGGCCCGGTCTGCGCCTTGCTGATGTCGACACGCGGAGTGGTGCCGTCGGCGCGATCGTCCGCGGCGTCGTCAGGTGTCCTGTGCGTCATGCGTGCGCCTCCTCGCTTCCCGACGGTAGCGGGTTGGGGTTACGACGGACAGCGGCATAAACCTTGCGACCGAAGGTCAACAGTCGCGCTCGTGCCGGGAACAGGCCTTGCGGCCGGAAGATCATCAGCACCACGAGGGCGATGCCGAAGAACAGGTACTTGAACTCGCTGAGCGACTGACCGCCCACCTCGATGCCCTGCACCCGCGCAGGCAGGTAGACGATGATGAACGCGCCGGCGATCACGCCGAGCTTGTTGCCCTGTCCGCCGAGCACGACGGCACAGAGGAAAAGCATCGAGTTGATGACCGTGAACGCCTTGGGATCGACGTACTGCACCTGGCCCGCGTAGACGGCGCCCGACAGCCCGCCGATACCCGCGCCGATCACAAACGCCCACAGCTTGTACTTGAACGTGGGCACACCCATGATCTCGGCGGCGTCCTCGTCTTCACGAATCGCCACCCACGAGCGTCCGACGCGGCTGCGTTCCAGATTGCCGATGACGATCAACACGAGGATCACCGCGACGATGCCCAGCCAATACCACCAGACCCCGTAGTTGGCGGTCGGGCTGTTGTTGCCGACGGAGAACACACCGTCGGGATGCTTGTCCGACCGCCCGAGCTCGGGGAACAGGACACCCTGCAGGCCCGACGCGCCGTTGGTGATGTCTGTGAGGTTGTCGGCGAGCAGACGCACGATCTCGCCGAATCCGAGTGTGACGATCGCCAGGTAGTCGCCTCGCACGCGCAAGGTCGGGGTACCGAGGACCAACCCTGTGAGTCCGGTGATGATGATCGCGAGTGGAACGCATGCGAGCCACGCCCACGGCCCCGAGAAGAAGCCGTGATCTTCGCTGTTCCACAACGGACTCGCCGGACTCGTCAGCAATGCGACGACGTAGGCGCCCACCGCGTAGAAGCCGACGTAGCCGAGGTCGAGGAGACCCGTCTGGCCGACCACGACGTTGAGTCCGATGGCGATCAATGCCGTCATGGCGAACGTCGCCATGACCACACCGAAGTTGGTTGCCGTCGTCGTGATCAGTGGCGGTTTGATGACCGGAAGCAGCGCGAGAAGAATGATGAGGGGGACGCCGAGTAGCCACTGCTGTACGCGAGGCAGGCTGTCCCACCAGGTGCGAATACGGTCGCCGAGACCGCGCGGCGGCGGCGTGGTCAATTGCGTCGACGACACTTTCGCTGACGCCACGCTGTCTGACGCCTCATTGTCTGATGTCGTCATACCCGCGCCTTCCCCAGCTTCTCACCGAGTATTCCGGTTGGACGGAACATCAATACGAGGATCAGGAGAACGAACGCGACCACGTCCTTCCACTGATTTCCGAAGAGCACGGAACCGTAGTTCTCCATCACACCGAGCAGCAAGCCTCCCAAGAGCGCGCCACGAACGTTGCCGATTCCGCCGAGGACCGCGGCGCAGAACGCCTTGATCCCGAGGATGAAGCCGCCGTTGTAGACGATGTTGGTGGGTACACGCAGCGTGTAGAGCAGCGCCGCAGCGCCTGCCAGCAGACCACCGATGAGGAAGGTCACCAGGATGATGCGATCACGGGAGACACCCATCAGCAGCGCGGCATCGGGATCCTGTGCCACCGAACGGATCCCACGTCCCAGACGGGTCTTGTTGATCATGAAATCGACGCCGAGCGCCAGCACCAACGCCGAGCCGATGATCACCATCGTCATGTTGAACACCGGGGCGCCGAAGATCGTGAACTCCTTCACGGGCTCCACGAGGCGAATCGTCGGTTGTGCCGTGGAGCCGCCGAGTGGCGGGTCGACCGGGAACTTCGGCAGCACGTAATGCACGAATTCCTGCAGTACGAACGACATTCCGATCGCGGTGATGAGAAACGCGAGCGGCTTCGCGCCGCGTCGACGTAGGGGCCGATACGCGACGAACTCCAGTCCGACCGCCGCTCCGCCCGCCACGATCATGCCGCACAGCCCCGCGAGCACGAGATAGACGACCGTCATCACCGTTCCCTCGGAGTACGTGTTGCCCGAGGGCGTGAAGCCCAACAACAGCAGTCCGATGTAGGTGCCGAACATGCCGAGCATGAAGACCTCGGAATGAGCGAAGTTGATCAGTCGGAGCACGCCATAGACGAGTGTGTAACCCACCGCGACAAGCGCGTACACCGATCCGTAGGTCAGCCCCTCGATGGTCAGGCCCCAGAAGCCGTCGAACAGCGCGTGATAGTCGAATCCGATGGTGGATGCCACTGCGGTCGACGTCTGTGCCACCAGAAGTGTGGTGGTCATACGATCCCCTCAATCGTCGAAAAGTCGCAGACACGAACCGCGCCCCCCCCCCCGGGTGGGCCGCCGGGGGCCGGCGTTTCGGGGCGCCCCCGGTAGAAGGGGGGACAGGGACAGGAGTTAGGGGGTTCGTTTAGAGGGGGCCACC
>NZ_LZMI01000035.1:0-100941 GCF_001665475.1 Gordonia sp. 852002-51296_SCH5728562-b
TCCCGCCACCCCGCCGCCCGCGCCGCGGCGCCCCCCCCCGCCCCCGGGGGGCCCGGCGGGGGGGCGGCGGCCGGGCCCCCCCGCCCGCGGCCCCCGCCTCCAGCCGCAGGCTCCTGTGCGTCACCCTTCGATAGACGATCTCCGCGACGAAGCTCGCAATCAGTACGACGATCAGAGTGATCCACGTACTCGCGGGTCCGGTGTGGATCGCGTATCCGAGGAGGAGGCAGAACAGCGCGAGGTTGAGCGTGACCGCCGCGATCAACAGCCAGGCCTTTGCGCCCGTTTGGTGACGGACCCGCAGGTGGCCGACGCTGACCGCCCCGTAGACGATCAAGAAGGCGAGACTCGCCATCTGTCCCACCGACGACAGCGGAAAGAAGACGACGAACGCACAGGTGAGTGCACCGGCCAGCAGGAGTCCCCACGTCCCGCTCCGCCACACCCCACGCGCGAAGTCGGCAGGCATCTCACCGGACTTGGCGACGGTGAAGGCCAGGTTGGCGTCCGAACAACGTGGCATTGACGCCGGATGCGGTGGCGAGCAGCGCTGCGGCACCGATCACGATGAATCCGACCTGTCCGAGCACCACGCGCCCGGCGTCGGAAAGCACGTGACCCTGGTTTGCCTCGATATCGGGGAGCGTCATCACCATGACGATCAGCGAGCTGATCACCACGTAGACGACGATCACGATGAACAGCGCCTGGTACATGGCGCGCGGGAGTTCTTTGGCGGGGTTCTTCATGTCGCCTGCGGAGTTCGTCACGACGCCGAACCCCTCGTAGGTGACGTAGAGCAGGCCTGCTGCGAAGAAGATGCCGATCACACCTTCTCCACCGCTCTGTTGGAAGTTCGATGGGTCCGACTTGAACGACGCCGCGATCACAAACGCGACGAGGATGGCCACCTCGATCGCCACGACGAACATCTCGGATCTGCCGACGAGTTTCGACCCGACCGCATTCACCCCGATCAAGACGATGACCAGCGCGACGCCGATGACCTTCCCCGACCAGTCCGGGGTATCGAAGGGCAGCAGATGTCGTGCGTAGCCTGCGAATCCGGAGGCATACAGCGCCATCGCGATGATCCAGCCGAGGAACTGAAAGATGTTGAGCCCGCCCGCGATGACACCGTCGCCGAAACAGCGGATCAGGAACTGCGCCGCGCCTCCGCGACTCGGAAACCGAGTGCCGAGCTTGGCGTACGAGTACACGCTGAACAGCGAGACCAGACCACCGACGAGGAATGCCACCGGAATCCACACGCCCGCTGTGGTCGCAGCTAGTCCGACCAGCGTGTAGAGACCCGCACCCATCATCCCGCCCACGCCGATCGCCGTCGCCGACGCGACGGTGATGGACGCCTTCTGGATGGAATCGTTCTGGCCGGAATCCTTGTGGGTGGAATCGCTTTGGGCGCGATCCTTGTGGGTCATCGACGAAGGTCCCGCCGCAGAGCAGCAGTGACGCGGTGAACACTGCGAGTCATGTGGTGCAGCATCGCACAGCAAATTCACACAGGCAGCGTCTTGCGGAAAAGGTTGCGCTAGTGCGGGTTTGAGTCCAACCGCCACGATTCGTATGCGCGCGGATCCTCGATCGGCTCGATATGAATGCTCACTCGAAGATGATCGAGAGCCGCGTGCAGTTCGTCTTCGACACGTTCAGCCACGTCGTGGGCACGGTCGACACTCCACACCCCCGGTACCAGCATGTGCATCTGCACGTACCGCTCGTGCCCCGATTCTCTTGTGCGCACATCGTGAAATGCCACCTCGTCGGTACGGAACCGGTCGAGCACGTCGTTGACCGTCGTGAGGTCGACGGCGAGCAGCGCGGCGTCGAGAAGTCCATCGCCCGAGCGCCAGATGAGTCGCGCACCGACGACGATGATGTTCACCGCGACGAGAATGGCAACGATCGAGTCGAGCGGCAGCCACCCGGTGACGGCAACAAGGAACACGCCGACGATGACGCCGACGGTGGTCCAGACATCGGTGAGTAGATGCTTGCCGTCGGCTTCGAGAGTCATCGAGCGATAGCGCCTGCCCGCCCGGAGCAGGATCACCGCGACGGCACCGTTCAGCACGGTTGCGGCGACCGAGATGGCGAGTCCGAGTCCCACCGCCTCCAGTTCGGCGGGATGCAGGAGCCGATCCACCGCGGCCACGATGATCGCGATGGCCGCCACGACGATCAGGATGCCTTCGAACACCGCCGAGAAGTACTCGGCCTTCGCGTGCCCGAAATTGTGTTCTGCGTCAGCGGGTTTCGCGACCACCCGCAGCGCAAAGAATGCGGCGATCGCGGCAGCGAGATTGACCACCGATTCGAGTGCGTCGGAGAGCAGACCAACCGACCCGCTGACGCGCCATGCGATCAGCTTCATCACGATCACGACCAAGGCCGTGACAATGCTCAGGAGCGCGTACCGCGTCAGATCAGGACGCGAAGGTGCGGATGCGTTCACCACTGACCAATTGCACCACAGCACTGGTGCCACGCGCCGTGATTGAACCGCGCGGTGGTCACTCAGATCTTCGCAGCAACCATTCCGTCGAGGGCACCGTAGTACGTCGACATCAGCAGACTCATCGTCTGGTCTATGGACAGACCGCTGGCCAACAGGTCGAGTACCTCGCGAGGATCGAACATCTGGTTGTACAGAAACAGCGCGTGATCGAAGTGGGAGTCGTCGATTCCCTTGCTGCGCAGCACCGCCCGAATCGGACGCTCCCAGGCGTCCCGAACCGTCTGGATCGTCGGGTCGCCCTCCCGTAGTCGGGTGAGGAAGCCCACCGGCCGACGCAGCCGGACCATTGCTGGACCGTTGATCACCAGAAGCCGGCCGAGATGAGCGACGACATCCTCGAACAGGGCGGTGCCGGTTTTCGTCGAATCCTGGCTGTAGTCACGCAGTTCGACGATCACACCGTGCAGATACTCACGGACGAGCGTCTCCAACGAGGGAAAGTAGCGGTAGACAGTCGCAGTGCCGACCCCGGCACGCTCCGCGATCACGGGAATGCTGACGTTCTCATAGTCGTCGCGCAGCACTTCGCCCGTTGCAACAAGAATCTTCTTGCGATTCCGTACGGCGTCTTTGCGCGTCGGCATGGGGGCAGCGGCCGCCATCGCGATACACCTCCCGCCACATCGGCAACACCGTCGAAATCCCAACCGTACCCCAGCTGGTGTACCGCTTCTCCAGGTCAGATCAGGTCGAACAACCAGCCGCGGCGAGCGCCGTCACAGCCCACGCCGCGCCAACAACGGCTCGATATAGGGCTTGCGTCCGATCAATTTCTCATGCGCCACAAGCGGGTCGACGCTGTCTCCGCGCGACAGCGTCGACGTCGCGAAGCGTCGACCGTTCTCGCGCTGCAATCCACCCTCGGACAGGAACCACTGCTCGGTGTCGGCGTCGAGCACCTCCGACCAGATGTACGAGTAGTAACCGGCCGAGTAGCCGCCGCCGAAGATGTGGTTGAAGTAGGTGCTCCGGTAGCGCGGCGGGATCAGGTCGGTGCCGATGCCCGCCGTCCGAAGCGCCTGCGCCTCGAAGCCCGCCACGTCGGTGATCGCCTCGGCCTGCGCGGTGTCGAGTTGGTGCCACGCGAGGTCGAGAACCGATGCCGCGAGGTATTCGATTGTGCTGTGGGCAGATTCGGTTCCTGCCGACTCGCGTGCTGCCGTGGCGAGCTCCGCGGGAATGGGTTCGCCGGTCTCGTGATGGCGCGCGTAGTTGGCCAGAACGGACGGGTGCAGCGCCCACATCTCGTTGACCTGCGACGGGAACTCGACGAAGTCGCGCGGTACCGACGTCCCGGACTGCGACGGATAGTCAACCGCCGAGAGCAATCCGTGCAGCGCATGCCCGAACTCGTGGAACAGCGTGGTGAGCTGATCGACGGTGAGCAGGCACTTCTCGCCGTCATCGGGCTTCGTCAGGTTCAACACGTTGACCACGACGGGCTGTGTCTGCAGCAGAGTCGACTGGTCGACGATGCTGTTCATCCACGCACCACCACGTTTGGACGGGCGCGCGAAGTAGTCACCGAGGAACAGTCCGATGCTTCGCCCGTTCTCGTCGAGTACATCCCACACACGAACGTCGGGGTGGTAGGCGGGCAGCTCAGGACGCTCGACGAAACGCAGCCCGTAGAGCACGTTGGCCGCGTAGAACACCCCGCGGGTCAGGACCGTCTCGAGTTCGCAGTAGTCGGCGAAATCATCAAGCGGGACATCGGATTTCGACCGCGCCGCGCGCGCGAGCCAGTAGGTATAGTCCGCGGCACCGATCTCGGCGTCGCCCGCGAGAACCCGGAGGTCGTCGAGCTCACGGTCCCCCGCTCGCATCGCCGACGCGCTGAGTTCGCGCAGCAAGTCGTCGACGGCCTCCGCCGACGGTGCGGTCTGTTCCGCGATTACGTAGTCGGCGTGATCGCTGTATCCGAGCAACTCCGCACGCCTGGCGCGTAGCCGCACGATCTCCAACACCAATTCGGTTGTGTCGTTGTCGTTTCCGCGCGCACAGCGGTTGATCGATGCCTCAAAGACGCGGCGTCGAACAGCACCGTCGGTCAGCTCGGTGAGGACGCTCTGGCTGGTCGGCAGTTCCAGGGCGATCAGATATCCGGTGTCGTGCCCTGCGTCAGTCGCGGCACGTCGCGCGGCGGCGATCTCACCGGCCGACATTCCGTCGAGCGCGGATGCGTCGTCGACGAACACGGCCGAATCGTTGGAGTCGTCGAGGATCTTCTGCGAGAACGTCGTGGTGAGCAGCGCCAGTCGCGACGAGATCTCGCGCATTTCCTGTTGCTGATCGGGCGACAGGCCCGCACCGGCGCGCACCGCGCCGCGATAGTGCTTGTCGAGCAGCCGACGCTGCGGCTCGTCGAGGTCGAGATCGTCGGCGTCGTCGTGGACCTTCGAAATACGCTCGAAGAGAACGGGGTTCATCGCGATCGTGTTCTGGTGATCGGTCAGCAGCGTCGACAGCTCCCGGCTGATCTCGTTGCGCTTCGGGTTGGTGTCCGGACCGACGAGGTTGAAGAAGATGCCGGCCGCGCGTGCCAGATCGCGTCCGGAGAACTCGACCGCTTCGACGGTGTTGCCGAACGTCGGCGGCTCCGCATTGTTCGCGATCTCGTCGATCTCGGCCAGCTGCGATGCCATCGCGTCGGTGAACGCAGGCAGGAAGTCGTCGTCGGAGATCGACGCGAAGTCGGGCAGGCCGTGCGGTAGATCGCTCTGTGCGAGAACGGGATTCACGTTGTCTGTACCCATGACCTCACTTGCCCTTCGGTTTGTCGCCCATCGAGTCGGTGGAAAGCGCGGCCACGAATGCCTCCTGCGGGACGTCGACCCGACCGATGGTCTTCATCCGCTTCTTGCCCTCCTTTTGCTTTTCGAGCAGCTTGCGCTTTCGGCTGATATCGCCGCCATAGCACTTGGCGAGCACGTCCTTGCGGATCGCCCGGATGTTCTCGCGCGCAATGATCTTCGATCCGATGGCCGCCTGGACGGGCACCTCGAACTGCTGACGCGGAATGAGCTCCTTGAGCTTGGTGGCCATCTTGTTGCCGTAGCCGAACGCGGCGTCGCGGTGCACGATCGCGCTGAACGCGTCGACCGCCTCACCCTGGAGGAGGATGTCGACCTTCACGAGGTCGGCTTCCTGCTCGCCCGCCTCCTCGTAATCGAGGCTGGCGTAACCGCGGGTGCGCGACTTCAGGGAGTCGAAGAAGTCGAAGATGATCTCGGCCATCGGCATGGTGTAGCGCATCTCGACGCGTGTCTCCGACAGGTAGTCCATGCCGCCGAGCTCACCGCGCCGTGACTGACACAGCTCCATGATCGCGCCGATGAATTCGCTCGGCGCGATGATCGTCGTCTTGACGATCGGCTCGTAGATGTGGCGTGCCTTGCCCTCCGGCCAGTCGGATGGGTTGGTGACGATCGACTCGGAGCCGTCTTCCATGACCACCCGGTAGACGACGTTGGGTGCGGTGGAGATCAGGTTCAGATCGAACTCGCGCTCGAGCCGCTCTCGGGTGATCTCCATGTGCAGCAGTCCGAGGAAGCCGCAGCGGAAACCGAAGCCGAGCGCGACAGAGGTCTCCGGCTCGTAGGTGAGCGCGGCGTCGTTGAGTTGCAGTTTGTCGAGAGCGTCGCGCAACACCGGATAGTCGGAGCCGTCGAGCGGGTAGAGGCCGGAGTAGACCATCGGGCGCGGTTCGCGATAGCCGGTCAGCGGCTCGGTCGCGCCGTGGCGGGCGGTCGTGACGGTGTCACCGACCTTCGACTGCCGCACGTCCTTCACCCCGGTGATGAGGTAACCGACCTCGCCGACGCCGAGCCCCTTTGTCGGCTTCGGCTCCGGCGAGACGATGCCGACCTCGAGCAATTCGTGCGTCGCTCCGGTCGACATCATCGCGATCTTCTCGCGTGGGACGATCTTGCCGTCCACCACGCGGACGTAGGTGACCACGCCGCGGTAGGTGTCGTAGACGGAGTCGAAGATCATGGCTCGCGCAGGCGCATCGGGGTCGCCCTGCGGAGCCGGCACCAGCTTGATCACCTCGTCGAGCAGTTCCGTGACGCCCGCACCCGTCTTGCCCGACACGCGCAGCACGTCGTCGGGCTCGCAGCCGATGATGTGCGCGATCTCCTCGGCATAGCGGTCGGGGTCGGCGGCGGGAAGGTCGATCTTGTTCAGCACCGGGATGATGGTCAGGTCCTTGTCCATCGCCAGGTACAGGTTTGCCAGCGTCTGCGCCTCGATCCCCTGCGCGGCGTCGACAAGCAGAACGGCACCCTCACACGCTTCGAGCGCACGCGACACCTCGTAGGTGAAGTCGACGTGACCAGGGGTGTCGATGAGGTGCAGCACGTAGTCGGTCTGCGGCCCGTCCGGGCCGTCGGACTTCCAGGGCAGGCGCACGTTCTGCGCCTTGATCGTGATGCCACGCTCACGCTCGATGTCCATGCGGTCGAGGTACTGGGCGCGCATGTCCCGCTCCGCGACCACGCCCGTGAGCTGCAGCATCCGATCGGCCAGCGTCGATTTGCCGTGGTCGATGTGCGCGATGATGCAGAAGTTCCGGATCCGGCTGGGATCGGTGAACGTGGTGTCGGCGAAAGTGGGAATCGAACTGCTCCTACAGGTGCGCACCAGTACTCGAGTGCGATGCGGGTGTGGTCGTCGTATCCAGTTTCTCACGGCCTGCCGTCGGCGGGACGCGGCCGGGTTGCGAGAGAAGCGTCGGAGCAGCCTAGTTGGCTCGATCCGAACGGTTGAGGCCGGTCAGATTCTGAAGCGAACCCGCTTCAACGCCCCGAGCGCGCTGCGAGTCCCTGCGTGCGCGCACGGCGAGATGAGCCGTCGCAACGACGATCGATGCGACGAGCAGCACAAGCGCGCCGAACGAGAGCAGGAGCCAGAAGTCAGCCCAGTTCGCGACGCCGACGAACACCAGCACGGCCATCGCGGGCACGACGAGCCATGACACCCAGACGCGCAGCGCGACCGCCGCGATCAGGGGTGCCACCACCAACAACGGACCCATCTCGATCAGCCTGCGTGGCCCGAGCGCAGCGAAAATCGAGTCCTCACATGTCGCGCCGGCGTGCGCACCGGCGACCGACAGTTCGCCGCTCTTGCCACAACTCACCGTCACCTCTCCTACGGGCATGAATCCGCACGCCACCGCATAGCCAAGGGCCGCCACTGCCATCGCAAGCCACGCCACTCGTATGGCTCTCATCCCTGCAACTTATAACGTGGACGCCGTGAGTCCCGAGACCTTCACCGGCGACGGCGTCGTCGCAGACATCTACCGTCCGGACGGCCCACCTCGCGCGGTGCTCGTGCTGGCGCACGGCGCGGGAGGCAACCGGCACACCGCGATCATGCGGGCGTATGGCGCGGAGTTCAGCGCCCGCGGGCTGTTCGTCGCCTGTATCGATCTGCCGTACCGGCAGCGCAAGCCCAAGGGTCCGCCAAGCCCGTCGGGTGCGGCAGGCGATCGGGACGGCATCCGCGAGGCGGCCGCACTGTTCGCATCCGAATCCGACGGTCCGCTCGTCCTCGGCGGACACTCGTACGGCGGCAGGCAGGCATCGATGGTCGTCGCGGAGGACGGAGCTGCCGGCCACGCGGCGGGACTGCTGCTGTCGTCGTATCCGTTGCATCCGCCCGGCAAACCCGAACGCGCGCGCACCGAGCACCTCGGCGACATCACGGTTCCGACAGTGATCGTGCACGGAGCGTCGGATCCCTTCGCGACGACCGAGGAGATCACCGACACCATCGCGCTCATTGCCGCGCCGACGCGGCTCGTCGAGATCGAGAAAACCGGCCACGACCTGAAACCCGACAAGAAGCCGACTGCTCAGCTCGCGGCCGACGCCGTCGACGACCTGATCCTGAACGGGTCGACCCGATGACGGGCCGGACGCAGGCGCGCCCCACCCATGACGCGGCGCGCGAGATCGTCTACTCCCCCGACCTCGACGGCGCGGCAGATCCCGGCGAGATCGTCTGGACCTGGGTGCGTTACGAGGACGATCCGAGCAAGGGCAAGGACCGTCCGGTGCTGGTCGTCGGACGCGACCGCGGCGAAGAGCACACGCATCTCCTCGGCCTCATGCTCTCGAGCCAGGACTACCACCGCGACGACCCGAACTGGATGGAACTCGGGGCCGGCGTCTGGGACGACGAACACCGCGAGAGCTACATCCGTCTCGACCGCGTGTTGTACGTCCTCGAACACGGAATTCGACGCGAGGGCGCCATCCTCGACGAGGAGCGCTTCGACGCCGTCGCCGACCGACTGCGGCGCGACTACGGCTGGCGGTAAACCGGCGGCCCGTCGAGCTATAGATGTGTGTCGAATCGAAGGATGTGGTTGCTGCAGCACCCAATTCCTTCGATTCGACACACATCTGCCGGCGGCGGAACCGAGGCCGGGTCAGGCCAGCCGCGTGATCTCCACGACGACGTCGAGGTCTGTCGCCTTGCCGCCGGTGTAGATGCCCTTGAGCGGCGAGACGTCGGAGTAGTCGCGGCCGACGCCCACCGAGACATGCTGCTCGGTGATGGGAGTGTCGTTGGTCGGGTCATAGCCCCACCAGCCGCCTGTCCACACCTCGATCCACGCGTGGCTCTGCCCCTCGACGGTCTTGTCGATCTTGGCGTCGGGCTTGGGATGCAGATAACCGGAGACGTACCGGGCGGGCACCCCGAAACCGCGCAGCATCGAGAGGCTGACGTGCGCGTAGTCCTGACACACACCCTTACGCTCGTTCCACGCGTCGACGGCCGTGCTGTGCACACCTGTCGTGCCCGGTACGTACTCCATCTCCTCGTGCACGAACTTGCAGATCGCTTCGACGGCGTCCTCGGGCTCGAGCCCCTTGGCGATGCGCCGCGCTGTCGCACCCAGACGCCCGTTCTTCGGCACATACGTTGTGAAGGACAGCATTTCGTCGTAGCGGTCGGCGACGTAGTCGCTCTCCAATTCCTCCCACGTCACAGCTTTGTCGGGGCCGGGACGCTCGCCGGCCTCGGTCTCCACGACCGACATCCCCGACACCTCGAGCTCCTCGTGCGGAGCGTGGAGGTCGAAGGCGGTGACAGCGGTGCCCCAATAATCGGTGTAGCGGTACGCACGGGTCGCGGGCACCGTCTCGACACGGTTCACGATCACGTTCTGCCGAGTATCACTTCGCGGGGTCAGCCGTGCCTCGTTGAATGACGAGGTGACCGGACTCTGGTAGGCGAAGCCCGTCGAATGCACGACCCTCAGACGCCAGCTCACAGTTCACTCTCCTCGATGAAGTGTTCTTCACCATCGCTGACCCGGGCATCTGCCCACGACACATACGGTGACACATGGAAGTACTGACCCGTGACCGCCTCGTTGACGGCACGGCAGGTGTCCTGCAGATCGAGAAGTCGTTCCTGCAGTCCGTCGAGCAGTCGGCCCGGTTCCAGGAACTCGAGCGAGCTGCGCGCTCGTCCCAGCAGCAGCAGCGCTTCGGCCTGTTCGCCGACGCGGCTCGGGCGCTTCTCGATCTCCGCGAGATTCTGCTCCGCGACACGAAGCGCGTGGAACACCGATCGCGGAAAGAGCCTGTCCAGCAACATGAACTGCACGATGTTCTCGGCGTCGAGCAGACCGCGATAGGTCCGCAGGTAGGTGTCGTGGGCACCGGCGGACACCAGAACATTCACCCACGCGGGCGAGTTGATCGGATCGTTGGCGCGGGAGAGAAGCATCCGGATGGTCATGTCGACCCGCTCCACGGAGCGGCCGAGCAGCAGGTACCGGTAGCCGTCGTCGTGACTCATCGTCGCGTCGGCGAGTCCGGCGAACATGGCTGCGCGGTTCTTCACGTACGAGAGGAACTCGTGAGGTCCGAGTCGACGCCCCCGACGCTCCGCTTCGGCCAGTCCGTTGTAGGTGGTGTTCAGACACTCCCACATCTCACTGGACGTGACTTCCCGTGCGCCACGGGCATTTTCGCGTGCCGCGCGGATCAGGTCGACGACTGATCCGGCCGAGCCCTTCGCGTATGCCACGTGCTCGGTGAGCGACCACACGTCGAGCGGCTCGTCGGTGTCGGGCACCTCGAGTCCGAGAACCTGGATGACCATCCGAACCGCACCGTCGACGTCGGCGGAGGTGTCCTCGAGGAGCTGATGGATAGCGACGTCGAGCAGACGCGCCATGTCGTCGGCACGTTCGACGTAGCGGCCGATCCAGTAGAGGGATTCGGCGTTGCGGGCCAACATCATCGGGGATCACCGCTTTGCTGTTGCTGCTGCGTTTGTTCGAAGACCGGGTCGGGTGCGCTCTCGGCAGGCCTGGCCGCCTTGGCGGCCTTGGAGGTGACCACCTTGCCACCGCCGAGTTCGCGCTCACTCTGCGTCGCCCGGCTGGCGAGCACCCACGTGTCCTTCGAGCCGCCACCCTGACTGGAGTTGACGACGAGAGAGCCCTCGGGCAGCGCGACACGGGTCAATCCGCCCGGCAACACCCAGACCTTCTCACCGTCGTTGACGGCGAAGGGACGCAGGTCGACGTGCCGCGGTCGTAGTGAGTCGCCGACCTTTGTCGGCACCGTCGACAGCTGCACCACGGGTTGGGCGATCCATCCGCGGGGGTCGTTGCGCACCTTGCGGGCAAGGGTGTCGAGCTCGGCCTTGGTGGCGTCGGGACCGAAGACGATCCCGTAACCACCTGATCCCTCAACAGGTTTCACGACGAGTTCGTCGATCCGATCGAGCACTTCCTCGCACTCCTCGGGCAGCCAGCAGCGCAGCGTGTCGACGTTGCCGATGATCGGCTTCTCGCCCAGGTAGTAGTTGATGATGTCCGGCACGTAGGTGTAGATCAGCTTGTCGTCGCCGACACCGTTGCCCACCGCGCTCGAGATCACGACGTTGCCCGCGCGCGCCGCGTTGAGCAGGCCTGCCACGCCGAGCATCGAATCCGGACGGAACTGCATGGGATCGAGGAAGTCGTCGTCGATGCGTCGATAGATCACGTCGACGCGTTGCTCACCCTCGGTGGTGCGCATGTAGACGACGTTGTCGCGGCAGAACAGGTCTCGACCCTCGACGAGCTCGACGCCCATCAGCCGCGCGAGTAGCGAGTGCTCGAAGTACGCCGAGTTCGCGACACCGGGGGTGAGCACCACGATGTTGGGGTCGGCCTCGTTGAACGCTGCCGAGGCCCGCAGTGCGCGCAGCAGGTGACTCGGGTAGTCGGCGACAGGTCGCACCTTGTGCGTGGAGAACAGGTCGGGAAAGACCCGAGCCATGGTGCGACGGTTCTCCATCACGTAGGACACACCAGACGGCGATCGCAGGTTGTCCTCGAGCACCCGGAAGTCGCCGTTGGCGTCACGGATCAGGTCGATGCCCGCGACGTGAATGCGAACTCCGTTGGGAGGACGGATGTTTGCGGCCTGACGGTGAAAGTGCTCACACGAATGAACCAGACGTTTGGGCAACACACCGTCGCGCAGGATCTCCTGCTCGCCGTACACGTCATCGAGGAACAACTCCAACGCCTGCACGCGCTGAGTGATGCCCGCCTCGAGCTTGTTCCACTCCCCGGCCGAAATGACCCGTGGCACAACGTCCAACGGGAACGGTCGCTCCTTACCCGAGAGCGAGAACGTGATGCCCTGGTCGATGAACGCGCGCCCGAGTGCGTCGACGCGGGCTTCGAGGTCGGCACGATCGGACTCGGCCATGACCTTGAAGATGCCGCGATACGCGGGGCGCACCTCGCCGTCGGCGTCGAACATCTCGTCAAAGGCCTTGCCGTACGGCCCTTTCGAGTATCCCTTGAAGATTCCGGTCTCGGTGGGGACTGTCTCCCTGACGACCTTGGCCTTGGCGCTCCTGGCAACCTGTCCCGGTTCGGCGCCCTTGCCGTTGGCCGACTTGGCGGCTGTGACGGACTTCGACGACGACGGGGGCGCGGTTTTGCGCGATGCCTTCTTGGCTTGCGCACCGGTTGACGCGGGACTCATAGACACACATGGTGCCTCAGATCGCTCCAGTCGGCACGACGTCTGCGCGGGCGCGTCGCAGCGGCGTTCTCCTGACCCCATTCCTGGCCGCAGGCCGAGGCAGGCCCTAGCAGTACACCTAGCCCAGGGTTCGACGCAGCGACACCACGCGTCGCCCGATCCGGCGAGCCACGTTCGCCGCGCGCGTCTGCAATCGAGCCCCGGTCTCGGGGTAGGGCATCGTTTGCGCGATTCCCGCGATCGCGTCGAGCGAGGCGTCGAGAATCTCGTCGACTGTCGGCGGCCGGGCGTCGTCGCCTGCCATCGTGCTGACAGAGAGATCCCCGAGATCACCGGTCACGGGATACCCGGCCACGCGCACAGCGTCGATCATCGTCTCGGCTTCGTCGGCCGCCCACGCACGCTGTTCGGTGGACAGCCCACGTGGTGTGCCGCCGGTCTGTGCGAACAAGACCTTGGCGATGATGTGACCTTTGACGACGCGCTCGTACCGATCCCACTCGATGTCGTCGGGCTGTAGGCGCGAGTTCAGCCGGCGCAGGAGCTCTGCCTGCGCTGCCGAGAGTGACGTGTTGTTGTTCGGAACGTCGATGGTCATCGGCGCCGGATCTACGTCGAGCACGGAGAGAAATCTGTCCCACAACGACGATGTGCCCGTTCCCGGCTTCGCCACGGTGACCAGGTGAGCTCGTTCCGGCCCGACGAACTTGGCCCACCGTCCGAGGATGCCCACGTAGTCCTGGAATTCCCAGAAGGGCTCCTCCTCCATGTCGCCGCCCCAGGACCCCGTTCGACGTGGCGCGTGCCGACGCACCGACGTCACGAAGTCGTCGAACGACGCCAGACGCTGGTTCTTGACGTTCTCCTGCCACACCGAGGGCAGTTGGCGGGCCAGATCACGAACGGTCACGACCACGTGGACTTCGTCGGCGAAGGACAGGTCGTTCACCATCGACTCGATCTGTTCCTCGCGCGCCGTCGCGAACAACTCGTGCGACACCAGCGACGTCCCCGGCCAAGCACGCATCTGCGAGACCATCGTCGACCACCTTCCGGCGAAGGCCGGGTCGACCCAGTCGAGATACCGACTGGGCTGTAGGTGGGTTGCGGCGTGAAAGTGATCCGCCATCTCGTTTCCCGGGTAGAGCAGCCCGGAGTGACGAAAAGCGAGGTCGCGGTTCCACCACAGGCGATCCTGGAGATGGGTGGTGCCCGTCTTGGGTAATCCGACGTGAATGAAGACAACTGACATGATGGGTCTAGTTTAGTTGTGCTCACGCACACATCCGCGAGCTCGACACATGCTGTGAGGATTCACAGCCGATCGGTGGGAGACGCACGATCGCGCGCGAGCAAACGCCTGCGGATTTGGGACCCCTGTTTCCGGCTGGTAAAGTAGACCGCTGTCGCAGAGTCGACGGCGGACACGTGCTGTCCACCCGTTTGACCTGCTCAGGAACACCCAGCAACAGCAATCACCAACAACTGATAGGTACACACGCGTGGCAAACATCAAGTCCCAGGTCAAGCGCAACCGCACCAACGAGATCCGTCGGCAGCGCAACCAGTCCGTGCGCTCTTCGCTGCGCACCGCGATCCGCAGCTTCCGCGAAGCTGTTGACGCCGGCGACAAGGACAAGGCCGCCGAGCTCGGACAGTCGGCAAGCCGCAAGCTCGACAAGGCCGCCAGCAAGGGCGTCATCCACGCCAATCAGGCAGCCAACAAGAAGTCGGCCATCGCTGTGGCCGTCAACAAGCTCTGAGGTAGCACTCTCCGGCATCAGCCGGAGCTGAACGAGTCAGAGCGCGCACCCGCGACGCGCCCCGTGCACACGGGAGCACGCCGGATCGCAGCGCCGACCGTTCCCCTGTCGAGACAACTCACCCCGGCGACTTCCACGCGGTCGCCGGGGTGAGTTGCGTGGTCGCGCACGCTCCGGCTTCTGAGTGGTTCAGTCCTGCGAGCTCAGCCCTGCACGCTTCAGCGCCGACGCGACGTCGGGCGCAACGATGCAACAGCGTCGACCGCATGCAGAAGCGCATAGTCTGCGTCGGCGGCCTGTCCCTTTACATCTCCGTTGAGTCCGGCAACCACCACGACGGCCTGCGCGATCGACGGCGAATCCCATGCCCGTGCCTGCGACTGCACCTTCTTGACACGCGACGGCGGCATGCCCAACTCCGACGCGGCCGCGTACTGATCCATCGAGCCGATTCCGCGTACGCGAGCTATCGCGTGCACAGCCTCGGCGAGCGCATCGGCCAGCAGTACTCGAGGCACCCCGTGGTGCACCGCCCACGCCAAGGACTCGAGCGCTCCGGCTCGATCACCGGTGACGGCTTTGTCGGCGACCTCGAATCCCGTGACCTCCGGGCGCCCCTGGTAGTAGACGCGCACCGCGTCGCGGTCGATCTTCCCGCCGGTGTCGGCAACGAGCTGACTGCACGCCGCGGCAAGCTCACGAAGCTCCGCACCGACCCCCTCGACAACCTGCTCGACGACGTCGGCGCTGACCTTCACGCCGAGCTCACGAAACTCCTTGCGGACGAAGTCCATTCGTTCCGACGGCCAGCGCGGCGCAGTGCAGTCGTGTTCGACGGCACCGGCCTTGCGGAGTTCGCCCACCATCGACTTCGTCCGGCCGCCGCCGGTGTGGATCACCATCAGCGTGATGCCGTCGGGAAGCTCACGAGCCGCCCGCGTGATCAGCGCTGCGGGCTCCTTACCCGCCTCTGCCGCCGACTCGACGACGACTACGCGGTCTTCGGCAAACAACGACGGACTCAACAGCTCGGCCAGTTCGTATTCGCTGACGTCGCCCGCGCGCACACGCGTCACCGGGATGTCGGAGCCTGCGTGGTGGGACAGCTCGCTCGTCACACCCGAGATCACACGTCCGGTGAGGAAGTCGTCGTCTCCGAGGAGCAGATGCAGGCGATCGGTCACGCCACTCATGGTGCCAGAACGCCCCGACAACCCCGACGACGCACCGGACACCTTCCCTACTACCGGTCGCACCCGTCCCTCCGCCGACCGTGCGTCTCGTTCCCCCGACTGTGCGTACGACGCCGCACCCACCCGATCGAGCGTCGATTCACCAACGCCGCACCCAGGACTGTGAACGCCATAACGAGCACCATCCCGGCAAGCCCGTCAGGTATTTCGATTGCCGCCCAACTCAATCCACCGAGCACCCGCGCCACGGTGATCATCCACCACAGCTCCGGCGACATCGCGCGCAGTAACACTTGGGCAACCACAGCTCCCACCTCTCCGGCGAGCCCGATCAATGCGGCGAGTGTTCCCACCACACTGATCACTCCGACGACCGGCGCCACGACGACGTTGGCCAGAATAGAGACCACGTTGAACGTCCCGCTGATCATCGCGATCAGCGGCGCCGTCACGACCTGCGCAGCGATGGCGATAGCCAGCACCTCGGCGGCGACAGGCGGGATTCTCCACTCGCGCAGCATGTCTCGGATCGACGGCGCGATCAGCACGAGTCCGGCTGTCGCCACGACCGACAATGCGAACCCCGGCGCGCTCGCAAGCTCCGGCCACCACAGGAGTCCCCCGATCACGGCGACACCGAGGGCGGGCACCGCGCGAGCACGTCGCGTCGACAACAACGCGAGCAGACCGACTCCGCCCATCATCGCCGCGCGCAGCACACTCGGCGACGGCCGTACCAGGACGACGAATCCGACGATGACGATCACCCCGCTGACAGCCGCCACCTTCGGTGACCCGCCGATCAACCTGATCAACGCAATCGCTGCACCGCAGGTCAGCGCGAAATTGGCACCAGATACAGATGAACAGGAGTATGGGTCATGAAGCAAATGTGATATCGCCATCCCCTGGGGCCGGACCAGCCGTACAACCCCGGTCAGCACTGAGGATCGACCCCATTCCCTAGCCATCCGATAAATTCTTTGCTGTGCAACAGATCTCGATGTACCTATCCAACCGTTTTAGTAGGCCAGAACCGATGAAGCATGGCACCACACTCGGCGACGGTGCACGCGTCGGGATACGGTAGCCGGTTTGCGGCCTCGCCTACCGCTTGGTGCGGTTGCGGATGGCCAGGACTGCCACGGCGATGAGGGCGGGCCCAAGGATCCGCACCGTAAGGTCGACGATGTTCCCGACGCCGACGAGGGTGATCCCGGTCTGGTTGGTACGGAACAATCCCACCGTTTCCTTCGCCGCGAACAACGTCGCTTGCCACCACGCCAACCCGTGCTCGTCGGAGGTGACGTAATTGACGTTCCCATCCTGCAAGTTGACGTTGTCGATGACTGAGGTCGTGGTCTCTCGGGCCAAGCACTCAAAGCTGAACAGCAGCCCAGCCATCCCAATCACAGCGACGAGCCCTACGACCGCTCGCCATGCCCGCAATCCGTACCCCGACACCGCCCAATAGGCGGTCAGCAGCCACCGCTCTACACTGAACCGCGGTGCGGCAAGGCGTCTCATTTCCATTTCGCCGTAGTAGAAGTCGGCGGCACCCGCCTCGTCCTTGTTGTCTTCCAACGCTTTACGTAGGGATCGGTAAGTTTCTGCGACACTGCCAGCAGCTGCCCCCCGCACCCGTTCCGCGCGGGCCGCGCTACCGGTTGCATGGGGTGTGTCGTGTGCGATCTCGTCGGCAATCATCCGACGGTGTGCCCGGACCCGCGCCGGCCAACCCCCTCGGGCGCTGCGCCAGGCTGACAGATTGTTGGTGGAGTCGATAACGAGCCTGTCTACGCCGTCGGCATCACCGAACCGACACCCTGACAGGTCCATTCCACTTAGTGTGACCCCAGCCAGCTGCGCGCGGCTCAGTGACACAATCCTGCTCGGTTTGGCGCCAGAGTACGTGGACCCCTCAATTCGAGAACCGGTCCCAAACTCGGCACTCGGACAGTCCACTGCCGCCCCGTCGACCACTAGGTGCAGCCTCTTACGTGCCTGCAAACGGGTAAGATCGGCTTTGCGACAAGTTATATCGAACCGCACGGCCTCGTCTATGACTGCGTCGGCGAACGACACAATTCCGGCCGAGATATTGGTGCCAACGACCCGTGCTGACTTCCAGTGACTCTGGCCGAAAGATAACCTGGACGAATCTGAGCCCCGACTTCCACCGAAGTCGACGTCCCCGACGAACGTAGCCGCAACGAACCCGGCGTATCCGCAGAATTCGGCTTCACTGAACCTGGCATTGCCAGCGAACGTTACTTCGTCGAACCTGGCGTCCTTTTTAAACTTGGCTCCGTTGAAGCCCGCCGTCCCGGCGAACTTGCTGCCGCCGCCAAAATTGGCATCTTCGACGAACGTGGCATCGCGGAATCCGGCGTTCCCGGCGAACGTGGCCTCGCGGAACCCAGCTTCTCCAGTGAACTCACCGTTGGTGTACGCGACGTCCTGGGTGAAGGTGGCACGGCGAAACTCAGCAACGCCGGAAAACTTGACGTCCTCGAACGCTGCGTTGCCAGTGAATGTGACGTCGGTGAAGTTGGCGAACTTGGCGAACGTGGCCGAACTAAACCTACAGTGGCCGTCTAACTTGGCCCCCTGAAATTCGGCGAGCCCGTCGAACGTAGTTTGTTCGAATCCGGCTTTCTCTGTGAAAGTGGCGTTCGCGAACACCGCCTTGCCTGGGAACGTAACCCCCGCGAACACGGCGTCCTTGGTAAACGTAGCCTCGCGGAACACAGCGCCCGTGGCGAATTTGGCGTCTCGAAACACGGCTTCCCCGGTCACCGTTGCGGCAGCGAAGAGAGCTTCCTCAGTGAATTCTGCACCGCGAAATCGGGCGCCAGTGGCGAACGACGCCCAAGAGAATCCTGCTTCCCCTAAGAACTTTGCTCTGGCGAACTCGGCGAATTTACGGAAAGTGGCCCCGGCAAAACTGGCACCCTCGGTGAAAGTTACACCAGCGAAGAAGGCGTTCCCGGTGAACACGCAGTGAGCGGCGCTGAGAGCGATCTGCGCGCCTCTACTGAACTGCAGATCACCGTCGATTCGTGCCCCGAAAACTTGGACGTGAAGGCGTCGTTTAACGAGCAGGTGCGCAAGAAATTCTGCGCGCACAACTCGGTCGTCACCCCAACCATGCACCTCGTCAGTGGTCGGCCGCCAGTCGCGGTGAATTTCGCCGTCGGCCCGGAAGTCGGCCCCTACCCCTTGATCGACGGCGGTGAGAAGGCTATCTTCGGCGTCCGTCATCGGTCTCATTTTCAGCTCCTCTACGGGTGGCGGGATCCTCACCTTATCGGCAGCCCACGAAACTGAGAGTGCGCCAGCCAGGCACCACTTGACTCGCGGGGGGCAAAGCAGGCTTACAGCGCTCCGTTGGCGTAGTTCAGCAGCCTGAGTATCTATGTGAGAACCAGCGCCAACTGACCACCAAGGATTACAACCGCCTGTTCATCCACATCCTGCAGTCAGTTCGAAAGCGAATCGATGCTGGCGGACTACTCGGCGATGCAATCGCGCATGAGCTGGCACGAGTGGCGGGCGAGACGCGAAACTGGCCCGGCGACGGCGAGTTCGTCGCCGCCCTCATGGGATCGAACTTCTACGGACTCAAGAGTGCGCGTCAGCGGGTGTTCTTTACCGGCATCGAGAACCACCTGCGCGACGATAAGGCCGAAGACACGAATCCAGTCCGCGCTCGCTGGGAGTACCTCAACATCGAGCACGTCATGCCCCAGAACTGGAAAGCCAACTGGCCACTGGCCGATGGTAGTGACCAAGGCTTAGTGGCGAGACGCGAGCAGGCGAGCAATTCGGTCGGGAATCTGACGCTTACAAATGGGCGACTGAATTCCCAGATGCGCGACAAGGCCTGGCCAAGTAAGAAGGCGGCACTTCAGCAGAAGAGCACGCTGCTGATCACCACAGCGTCGATCCTGGCAGCTCCGCCCGATGTCGACGGCGAAGATGCGGCAGCCTGGCCATCGGAGTGGGACGAAACCCGAATCACCAAACGTCGGGCATATCTCGTCGGCACCGCGTTGGAGGTCTGGCGACGACCCGAGATCACCCCAACAGCTGAATACGGCGACGACTTGCACCGGCCCAGGTGCTGGAGAGCTTCGCGAGTTATCGCACGCCAGATCTGAGCCACTTCGACAAACAACTTGAGGCGATGATCGAGGAGCCAGAGCTCCAGCCCTACCGTGACGTCTATGACTTCTGCAACAGGTGGTCTCATGGCGAAGGGAGCGAGGCGGTAGACGTTCTCGACGCACGAGCCGTCTACAACTCGGTCCGGCGATGCATGGAGTTCTTACGGGCGGCTGACTCCGGCCACTTCACTCGCCTCTGCAAGGCGACTTCGGTTGATGCCAGCGTTCTAGATTGACCGGGGCATCGGCGGCGACATTCCTGGACCCATCTCCAAGTACGAAAGTTCGCGCCGGAGACGGATGACTAGGGGTATGTGTGTTGGTAGCGCGTTAACTGAGAAATACGCAGCTAGTCTTGGTCCATGACACAGGAGTTCTTTGATGAGATCGCTCCGCCATGCGTAGTCGGTTTCATGATCTTGCTCCCCGATCCGATCCCGATACCTCAGAAAGCAACCTGGTATTCCACCACCGATGAGCGAGTACCTGAATTGGATGGGGTGTCCTTCAGTCCACAACCGGGCGTGACGCCTGTTCCCGTATTAGACGGCGAGCACAACTTCGTATCTTTGAGGTTCTGGCAGATGGTCGATGACTCACCCACGCCGTTCGTGCACGAGAGCAAGTTGCTGATGAAGGCGTTCGACGTGATGCACCCGACCGACAACGAAAACGTCGGGCACGAGTATCTCGACCGAGAAATTGCTCCAGGTGAGATGTACCGCACCGTCGTGGAGGCCATCACATTCAACAGTGAGGAGCCGTCAGATACGACCTCTATCAACCGGTGTCTGGTTGAACTGATGAAATTCCATCGGTCCTACCGTGTGGTCGCCCCTCGCCCTCTGCCAGAGTTGACAATTCGACGCCTCTTCCCAACCGTGCTCACCTTCAGACGCGCTCCGGACGAGACCGAAGTTACCTTCGTCGGTATCACGGTTCTCGAAGACGGAGCGCCCCCCAACCTGGGTGGCCTGGTTAGCGAAATCGGCACCGACTACGCAATGTTCGATCAGGCGGCAGGTCTCCAAAGCCGACTAGATCGACTGGACCCGCTGGCCCGCTACGTCGAGTGTCGAACCGACGCTGGGTACGCCCTCTACGGCGTTGGATCGTTCCGTGACGCCGTGATCCACCTCGGCATCGCCTGCGAGGTGCTGTTCGATGGCTTGCTCGGCATGTTGATGTGGGAGGAGGGGGTGTCAATCGACGATGCCGCGGAGGTCTTCTCCGGGACGATCACAACCCGAATCAAAAACGAGTTCCACACCCGACTCGGCGGAACGTGGCGATTAGATCGAGGTGAACTCGGCGTCTGGAGTACGAAGGTCGCGGATGTGCGTAATCGAGTCGTACATTCGGGCTATCGACCGAGTGAAACCGAAGCTGTCGACGCAGAGGCTGCTGCCGACTCGTTGCGCGATTTCACCGCTCGGCGGTTGTCGGCGCTTGGGCGGAAGTACCCATGTACCAACGTCGTATTCTTCGTAGACCAGCCGCCACCACAAGGCGCACCAACGCTCAATAGGGCCGCACGCGATTGGCTTCTAGCCAATCGCGAAAGTCTGGACGCAAAAAGGGCCGAACACAACACATGGCGTGAAGCGGTCAACGCTGCGGTGTCTCGACGCAGCCGGTTATAGCCGTACACGCCATTAGGTATGGCCGCAATGTCATGGCCGAGATGCGTTGCATGAGCCGAATCCAACTGTGTAGCAACGTATTTCTTGTTTCGGTGGTATGGTTGACCTATGCCTGACACGGATGATGCGACTCTCTTGCTGGTCTCGTATCTGAGTACGGAGCAGCAGGGCCCCGACGCGGGCCTACCCGCCCTCCCCCACCGAGTGGACGCACTGAGAATCTGGGTGGGCATCGACGACGGTCGACCGTACGACGGCGATTACATGCCCGATTCCCAGGGCGCTCTTGCCCACCTCCATCCAGCTGAGCGGCGGTTCCTCGACCACCACCGCGAGGCACGGCGATACTCGCGGTGGGCCGAGCGCATGTACCAGTCCGAGCGCGAGCGGCGCCAGGACGGTGGCACCGAAATCCCGACGCGCGCAGCGTATTTCAGCACTCGTACCACCGACAGCGTTGAAAGCGTCGTACGCACGCGCATTGCGCGGCCCGTGGTCCCGGCCGACCCGCGGTACTTGTGATGACCTGGCGCGTATAACGATCCGTGGTACAGTTGACGCAGCCAACCTCAATGGCTAGTTGTTAAGATCGCTCGCGCGTCCCGGCTCCAGAGCCGCCCCGAGTCTCTTGACGGCGACGATCGGCAGCGTCATCTGAGGCGCGCCGTATCACCCGGCGCACGCGCGGCCCAAAAGCTGAGAGCGTGCACGATCCGCCGCGATAGGGTCGGGGTGTTGCGGGTCCGAGGTATATACACACCTCCTGGGACCCGCCATGTCTCGCGTCACCCTTCGCGATGCCGCACGGCACTGCCGTGTATCGAAATCCACCATCAACCGCCTCGTCAACAGCGGCGACCTGTCGGCCGTGCTAGTCGGCAATCACTATGAGGTCGAGGAAGCCGACCTCGACGCCCTTTTCGGGCCTACGCCCGTCATTCCCCGGCACCCCCACCTCCGCGACGACATCCGGGAGTGGGCTGAGAGCGTCGCGGCAACCGCGCCGCCCATGAGCACTCGTACCGCGCTCGCGGTAGCAGGAATCCTGCGGGGTGCCGGGGAATGAGCGCAAGAGAAAACCCCGGCCTGGCCGCCGGGGCTCCTGACGAAACGACTGCTGAAAGTTCAGTTTCCGCTACCAATAGTAGCGGAAACGTGAAAGTTGTTGTCTCACACTTGACCGACGAGCACAAACTCCTCCTGCTCGACCGGGGCATCGACGCCGGGTACCTCGACCGGCATCCCGAGTGGTTTCGGTCGTACGACGGGTCGGCCGTTCTTCCCTCCGATCTTGACTGGGTGCCGGGTAAGGCCAGCCGCACTGGCATTCGGTTCACGCAGCGTCAGCTCAGTGGGCGCGCGGACAAGATGCAGCTACGTCCCGACAACCCCGGAGGCGGTGCGAAATACGTCTCGCACCGTCGTGACCCCGATGATCCCGAGTCGGTGCTCTCTTACAGCGCGCCGCTGGTGGCCATGTCGAAAGAAGCCCCGGTGTGGCTGGTAGAGGGGACATGCCAGGCCTTCGCCGCCGCCGCCGCGTTCGAGCACGCAAAGGCCGACGCGACGGTGGTGGGCATCCCCGGTATCCAGGCGTTGTCCGCCGGGATCACCGGCAGTCTGGCCGAGGCCGACCCGTTCCGTGGCAGTGTCGTGTACGTCGCTCCCGACGCGGATGCCGCCGCGAATCGACGCGTGTTCGATGCCGCCGTGAAACTAGGCGATCACCTCAAGACGGCCGGCGCGAAAAAGGTTGTCTACGTGCAGGTTCCGGCCGTCGCTGGTCCGAAGACGGGTCTTGACGACTTCCTGGCGACCATCGCGGTCGATGAGCGTGCCAGTCGCCTGGCGGCACTGGGCGCCACCGGTCTCCCCAAACCCGCACTGCACCGCCCGGCAGCCCCGCCGCCCCCGCCCCGGGAGGAACCGGACCCCACGGGCCGCAGGTGGGGTTTCCCCGTAGACCCCGACCCCGCGTACAAGTCGCTGGACCTGAAGATCAATCCGGCGACCGGTCGGTGGTTCGGGCACGACATCGGGCTGCAACCGAGTGACGTGTGGGACATCCGAACTGAGGATGGCCAGATGTCGATTCACGGCCTCCTCCCCGACACCCTTGCCGAGGCGCTGGTCAAGGCGTTCCACTTGGCGATCACGTCAACCGGCGCGCTGGCCTGGTATGACGCCGAGAGAGGTGTGTTCGTCGAGGCCGATGTTCGCCGGGACGCCAAGTTCCACGCGGTGATGGGCCTGTTGTTGGGGAATCACTACAGCGGCGGGCACAGCGATGTGTACGGCCGCCTGCTCGGCATCGTGTTCGACCTCGGTCGACGCACGTGGGACACGCCGCCGGAGCCGATCGTCAATCATCCCGGCGGACTTCTGGACCTGCGCACGGGCGCGAACCGACCTCATACACCGGAGTTCCTGTCGACGCAGCAGCTGGCCGTCGCGATTGATGTGAACGGCGAGTGCCCGAAGTACGACCGATGGGTGCTGGAGCGCGTCGGGGCCGAGCAGGCCCTCGTCCTGGACGCGCTCATGGCGCAGGCACTCGACGGCAGCCAGCCGTCGAGCAAGGCGGGCCTCCTCTTCGGCACGTCGCGGACGGGCAAGTCGACGGTGCTGCGTTTAGTCAAGACGGCCTTCGGTGATGAGCAGGTCGCATCGGTATCGATGGCCGACTTGGGGTCGTCGAAGTACGCGGTCGGCTCCCTCCGGGGCAAGGCCATCAACCTGTGCGGTGAGATCGCCGCCAAGGATGTCAGCGATCTCACCGCCTTCAAGTCGATCACCGGCGGCGACCGCCTGTTCGCCGACGTGAAATACGGCCCGGCGATCTCATTCGCGACGAACATGTCACTTCTGTTCGCGGGCAACAGTATTCCGGCTGTTCCCGCCGAGGATGCGTTCTTCGCCCGCATGGTGCCTGTCGCGTTCCCGCGGTCGTACCTCGGGCGCGAGGACCCCTCGGTCGAAGCGGCCCTGGTGGCGGAACTGCCATCCATCCTCGGTCGGTGGGCGCGGGCGTATGGCAAGGCGTCGCCGGTGGCCCACCCTGCGGTGATGGAGTTCTTCTCGGGCCGAACCGACCGGGTGGCACAGTTCCTCGCCGAGTGCACCGCCCCCTGCGTCGTTGAGATGGAGCCGGGCATCATTGTCGGGGCCGGGTCGGTCGGTACCCCGGGTGCGGCGACATCGACGCAGCTCGCGGCCGCGTTCCGGGCGTGGGCCGAACTGAACAACGGCGCCGCGATGGGCCGCAACCGCCTGGTGGACCGCGCCATGGCGCTCGGTGTGCAGCGAATCCTTGTGGGCGCCCGGGGGAACAAGCGGGCACTGGACCGCCGCATCCTCGACCCCTCTGAGTGGGACATGGCCGGGTCCGATGCCGCCGCACTGATCCCGGCGCTGTGGCCCGACGGTGAGCCCGAAGATGACCCGGACGACAACCCCACCCCCGGCCCGGTGGCTGGTAGCGGTCCCATAGTCGGTCCGACCGCGCCTAACCCGGCCGCTCTGGGCACGGCCCTGGCCGACCACCTCGACCAGCCGTTGTTGACCGCCGAGATGCTGTCGACCCTGATCGGCGCGGCTATACCTGGCGACTCCACCGCCTTGGGCGCGATCGACCCCGCCGGGGCGGTGCGACTGGTTCCGCCGACGGTCCTGCTCAGTGACCTGGCCGGGTCCACCGATCCGGTGTGGATGCGGGCCGTGCTGGCGGCGTCCATCGAGATTCTCGACGCTGCAGGTCTCGCCGTCCGGGAGCGTCGCCTGACTCGTGAGGGCGACCTGGCCTCGTGGACCCCGGCGACGACCGGCCGGTACACGTCACCGACCGATGTGGCGCGGTGGAAGACCGACGCGGCGGCGGCCGCGGCCGCCGGTGCCACCGACCAGGCCCGGGCGCTGTCGCTGACCGCCGCCGCGACCCGCGGCCTGCCCGCTGAACTGGTGGGTTACGCCGTAGCCCTCGACACCGACCGTCTGACAACGACTTTGGGAGAGAACTGATGAGCACTTTGCACGGGGCACGCGCGTACGTGTATCCCACCGACCGGGCCGCCGCGCGACAGGCGCTGCTGGACGAGATCGCCGACGGCCGCTACCTGGTGGTCGATGTCGAGACGACCGGGTTCGACCTCGGTGACCCGCGGTTCTGCCTCCGCACGATCCAGCTCGGTACGTCCGAGGTGGTCGTGGTCCTCGACGCAGCCGATGACGACCAACTGGAACTGGCCCGCGAGATCATCGCCGCCGCCCCCAAGTTGGCCGCTCACAACGCCGACTACGACTTGGTGGCGCTGGCGTACGAGGGCATCGTCGATGACCTCGATTCGGTGTACGAGCGGGTGTACGACACCTACGTCGCGGGGATGCTCATCAACCCGAGCGCGGGCAAGGGCGAAGCGACGGTTACTCGCTACGGCCTCAAGGGAATGACTGAGGCGTTGTTCCCGGACCGGGCAGTGTCGGCCCAGGCGAAGAAGGACCTCGCCGCCGTGGCCAAGAATCAGGGTTGGGGCTCGCTCGACGCGAAGGTGTACGGCGAGTCGGCCTGGTCCCGGGCCGACATCACCGCGCCGGAGTTCGTCGCCTATGCCGCCGCCGACATCATCGACGGGTCACTGTTGGCCGAGAGCCTCCTGCCCCTGGCCGAACTGGTGGTGAGCCAGCAGTCCTGGGACCGCGAGCGAGCCCTGTCGAAGCAGGCCGCGCTCATGCGCCTGCGTGGTGTCGGGCTCGACGTTGACTTCACCAAGGCGCGCCTGACCGAACAAGAGGAGGTCAGGGACCGGGCGCTCGCTGAGTTGGATACCGTCGCCGCCGAGTTGGTGTTCAACGCAGCGGGCATGAAGCTGTGGTCGCCGCAGTACTTGGCGGTGGCGGTGTCCGAGGGCGAGGGGTTGGAGATCACCCGCACGTCGTCGGGGGCTATCGGCACCGACCGAGCGGTGCTGGAGGCGTGGAGGGCTCAGGGGTCGAAACTGGCCGGTCCATACCAGCGGTGGCGTGATGCGCACAAGCTCATCACGACGTACTACCAGCGGTATCTCCGGTCCGGTGGTGATCGCATCCACCCGACGTTGATCCCGCTGAAGGCGTCCACCGGCCGCATGGCATCGGCTGATCCGAACTTTCAGAACTTGCCAGCGCGGGATGCCTCGGTGCGGGTCCGCGAGTGCTTCGTCGCTGACCCCGGTAAGACGTTCGTCGCGGCTGATTTCGCTTCGGTGGAGATGCGGGTCGCGGCCGCGGTGACCGGCGACGCGCGGTTGACCACGATGTTCACCACCGATCCGTCCACGGTGTCGGACCCGAGAGTTCTCGATCCGTATTGGGTACTGGCCCGCGAGCTGTACGGCGCCGACGCGACGAAGGCCGACCGATCAACGGTGAAGTCCGTGGTGCTGGGTCGTATGTATGGCGGCGGTGTCGACACTCTCGCGCAGAGCGCCGGTATCGCGGTCGAGAAGGCCAAAGAGGTGCTGGCCAGCTACGACCAGACGTACTCGGGCCTCGCGCCCTGGGCGCGGGCGAAGATCACGCCCCTATGTGAACAGGGCCTGTCGTCGTGGACGCTGCCGAGTGGGCGCCGCCAGTGGCTCAATCCCGGCAACTCGTGGAAGGCGTTGAACGTCGTCATCCAGGGCTACAGCAGGGACGTTCTCGCCGACGCCCTCCTCCGGGTGGCCGCCGACCCTGATCTCGGCCCGGGTCTGGTGATGCCTATCCACGACGAACTCCTCGTGCAGGTCGACGAGGGCCGCGCCGAGGAATTGCTCGCCCGGTTGGTCGAGCTGATGAGCACCACGGTCCGCGGCATCCCGATTCCCGCCGAGGGCACGCTCCACGGCCCGCGCTGGTCGGCGAAGGGGTGATGGTGTGCCGCCGAGATGACCCCAGCGACCCCGACAACAGTCTCCACCTAACCAAGACGAAGGAACGAAAGATGCACAGCAACAACATGAGCGACGACGACTACATCGGTGCCGTCGTCACCGATGCCAGCAGTGATCGCATCCGCGCGACGCTGGTACGGACCGTCGAGGCGGCGACCGGCCTGCCCTGGGACGTGGCACGGCGCGGATTCGAGGTCACCGACGTGACCGAGGACGAGACCGCGGCCAGCGAATGCGTGTGCGGGCAGCCCAATCTGCGCTACTTGTACACGATCGAGCATCGTGACGGGGCGGTGCTCCACCCCATCGGCAGCGACTGCATCAATCATTTCGGCGTCGTCGGCATGGTGAACAAGGCCCGCACGCTGCGCCACCTGCACGACGTGGCCGCAGTGGTGGCCCGGGGCGGCCACCTGACGCTGCGCGGTCCGGGGCGAAACCTCACCGCCGCACGTCTGTTGGCCCTGTACGACAGCGGCGCGTTCGCGCCGTCGGTGTGGAACGGTGGTGATCCGATCCACGACTACGACTTCCTGCTCAAGATGTTCCGCAAGCGCACCGAGCCGTCACCCCGCCAGGCCGCCAAGATCGCCGCGTTGCTGGGTGAGATCGAGCGGTTCGTCACCACCGCGTCGATGGGTGGCGCCGCATGAAGCCGAGGACGCCTGACTACTGGGCCGCATGGATCGACGGTCGCTGCGATCGCTCACCCGATGACCTCTCGGGGTACCGAAGCGATCGTGAGATCTACGCGGTGGCGGTCGTGGACGCGTTGTTCGCCGCGGTCGAACAGCACACGCTTCACCTCACTTACCACACCACGCCGGACATCACGCGCCTCGGAGAGGTTGCTCTGGAGGGGTTACGCGAACTCCGTGACCGCGATGTGCGAACAGCCGCGGATCACGCGGCAGTGATCCTCGGCCTCCCGATGCCCCCGACAATCGACTACGACGCGTATGCCGCATGGCGTGACCGACAGGAGCAGTCCGATGGATGACCGATACCACCAAAGGTTCTTCCGCCGGTGCACCATCGCCTTCGCGGCCACCACCATCCTGCTCAACGCCGCCGACGCCGTGATGGTGTCCGGCGGTGGTGAGTGGAATCGGGCGGGGGCGGCGGTCGCCGCCGCCCTGATGCCCGTCTCGTTGTTGTTGGCGACCGAGGCAACGACGCGTCTCGTGCAGGCGGCGGGCGGTTCTTGGGAGGACCGCCTCCCCACGGCCCTGGTCGCGGTCGGCGCTCTGTTCGGAGCGGCGATGTCCTTCGGCGGGTCCTTCTCGGCGCTGTCTCGGCTGGCCGCGCACTGGAAGTGGGAGCACCCAGCGTTCCTGCCGCTGTCGATCGACACGCTGCTGATCGTGATGGCCGTCGGCGGTGTCTGGGCGGCGCGTCGGATCGCCCGGGACACGGTTGCCGACGACCCGGCGGCGACCTCGACGGCCACCACCGGCGAGTGGGTCACCGCCGAAGTCCCGACGACCTCGTCGTCGGGCTCGGCGGTACCCGCCGACGACCCAGCGGCGAGCATCGACGAGCTGTCGCCGCCGAGTCCGACGAGCGTGACCGACGACCCCGGCGAGTTGGTCGCCGTCGAGCTGGCGGCTACCGCTCGTCGGGCTGTTGACCTTGGTCTTCACCCCGGCGACGACCTGGCCGACGAGCGCCGACGAGCTGATACCGGCGAACCGACGACGGGTACCGACGAGCTGACGACGACCACCCCGACGAGCGTGACCGACGACCCCGGCGAGTTGGTCGCCGACGAGCTGGCGGCGACCCCGACGAGCGACACCGACGAGTGGCGACGGCGAGCCGACGAGGTGCTGGCGAAGAGTCAGATCGCGGCCGATCCCGACGAGCTGGCGAGGGTGCTGCGGCTCGCCGCGTCAGGCGCGTCGAAGCAGTCCATCGCTGATGACGTTGGACGGTCTCGGTCAACGGTGAGCGGGTGGCTGCGCGTCGCGGCGGGTGACCCTCAGGCTCCGAAGCTCGCCGCAGTGAGGTAGGTAGCTCCGAAGGCGGCACGCCGTAGAGCCCGTGCCGACGGAATAGTCGGGGCGGGCTCTACGTTATTCCGATCCTGCTCTACGTTATTCCGATCCTGATCGAGAGTTACTCTCTGCGTTATTGTTTCGCGTTACTCGCTCGCGACCGACCGCAACAGAAACCGGGGCCAGTTGACCGGCCATCATCCCGGACCAGTACGCCCGGAAACAACCCCCCATCACAGCCCCTCCGGTCCAGTACCGCGCCGGTGCCGGCCCAGTGCCCAGGTATCCCGGCGCCGCGTTCCGCCACCACCGCGACAATCACCCGGCACCGAATCCGGCTCGGTCGGGCGTGCGCGGGTGCGCTTGCGCGACCGCGTACAACCCCCTCAGCACCTGAGCCGGAACTCCCGTGCCGTCCTCCGGCCGCGGGTCCCCCATGGCGGTTCCGCCGAGGCGGTACCTCCCGACTCCCCCGCGGACGCGGGGCCCGATCCCCTTGCGCCGTAGGCGATCCGGCCAACGGCCGGCCCCGGGGGTCTTAGGGGGCGCCAGCCCCCTAACGGGCACCCCGCGACCCCGAGCGCAGCGAGGGCGGAAACACGAGGCCGAAGGCCGAGTGTTTACGGCGGGGATGCTTGCCATGTACGGACCGTGTACCAGTACACGTGACAGAACGCCCTCGCGTCCGGTACCGTAACCAGCAACGGCGTGTGCAACTGCACACGCCGAAGCACGGACGAGGAGGTGCACCGATGGCGTCGCGTCGTGCGCCGAAGGAGCAGCCGATCGCGTTCCGGCCGCGACCGGGTACGCGGGCAAGGCTCGCGAAGCGGGCCGGTACGCGGTCGCTGTCGGCGGTGGTCGAGCAGGCGGTCGACGCCTGGCTCGGGCGCGTTGTGAGGGAAGTCGATCCGACGCTGCGGGCGGCGCTCGCGGTGGAGTTGGGCATCATCGGTGACCGGCTCAGCGACATCGCGCACCAGAGCGCGGGGATCGGCCGGAACTGCAACCAGCTCGCCAGGTACTGCAACACGTACAGGGAACTGCCTGTCGGAATCAGCGACGAGCTGGCCGAGCTGCGAGCCGCGGTCAACGCCCTCGCCGCCGAGCTCGCAGCGGTCCGACAGACCCTCGACGCGATACTCGGCGGGAAATGATATGGCCGTCACGGAGATTAGTCCCGCCGGTAATGTGACCGCGCTGGATCATTACACCGGCAACATCGCCTCCAAGGACGCGGGCAGTCCTGAGCCGACACAGCGCGTCGAGTTCATCTCCACCCTGGGCGACTGCACGCCCGAGACCTTCGTCGACAGGCTGCACGAGAACACGGTCGTGCATGGAAAACAGGGCCTCAAGCACAAGGCTTATCACGTCATCCTCAGCCAGACACATGACGAGGCTGATCCTCACGACGAGCAGGCCGGCCACCGGCAGCACGTGATGGCGCGGGCGCTGATCAGGAACAAGTTCCCAGGTCACATGGCCAAACTGGTGACGCAGAGAGATAACGGCCGCTGGGTCGAGACGCCCGACGGCGAGCGGACCTGGCAGCCGGGAAAGTGGCATACGCACTGCATCGTCGCCAATGCGAGCAGCCGCGAGGCGGTATTGGAAATGCCCGACGGCACCGAGCGTCGGTACGCCGCCGGTCGCGCCATCGACGGCGAGATGAAGAATATCCACTCGATCCGTCACGGCCCCGGTGGCACCGACGAACTGATCCTGGAGCATTTTGGGTACGACAACGCCCGCTATGTCGGGGATTGCCGGGAGGCCGCCAAGGGGCGGGGCGAGCACGCCACGACGCGCGATCTCGCCCAGCGATCCGATCCCGATGGGCCCGGCTACAGCAGCCATGACGAAGTTCGGGTCAAGCTCCGCGAGGCCCGGAGCCTGGCGGATTCCTGGGACGACTACGTGTCGCGCCTCGCCGCCGACGGGGTGACCGTGCGGGCCGCGGGCAAGGGTGGCGCGAGCTACGGGTGGACCACCGACGAGGGCGTCGCCATGAAGGAGCGCGCCCGCAAGATCGGTCCTGACTTCACGCGTGCGAGCGTCGAGGCCCAGTGCGCGCTCAACGCGGAGCGCATCGCCGCGGGCGAGGTGCTCGAACCGCCGGAACGAGTTCTGTTGCCCGCTCCCCCGCCCGCCGCTGAACGCCCGGTGCCCGTCTTTTTGACGCCGGACGGCAAACCCCCGTGGGACCGCGATCTCGATGGCTACGCGGTGGGGGTGCGAGAGCGTGGCGGTACGTACGAGTCGGTCGCCCGCGAACGGATTGACCTGGCTCTGGTCGACGACTGGGTGACAGACCGCGATCACCTCATCGCCGCGGCTCCCGACCACGGACTCACAGTGACCGGGCGGGTCGACGAACCGCTGATCGCGCTGGACACCCACGATGGCCGGGTCGAGTTCTCGACGGGTCATCTGGGGCCGGAATACACCGGCGGTCAGATCGACCGGCGGATCAAGCACAAGAGGAAGGGACGGGATCATGACCGAGATCGACGACCGGGAAGCGCGGCTGAGCGAGTTGCAGAGCGGCGACCCGCCGACGGAATCCGAGTCGAGCGAGTTGACGCGACTGCGGTCGGAGCTCTCCACGCTGCGAACGCTCGTCGAGCAGCTGAGCGGCTCGCAGAACAACACGACCGCGGCCGTGCAGGCACTGGTGACGACGGTGAGCGCGCCGGCGAAGTCGGACAGCCGGATCGACGAGCTGTCGAAGCTAATCGAAGTACTGAGCGGGGAGCTGACGGCGCTGAAGACGCACTCGGTCGGGATCAGCGATCGAGTCGATCGCCTGATCGCTCGACCCGCACCCCCCTCCGCGATGAAGCTGTCCGCGGACAGCAGGAACGAGCTGGTGAAAGAGGTGGCCGAGGGCGTGGCGACTGATCTGACCCCCCACCTGGACGCGGCTGTACGGCGGGCGCCCGACCGCGCACCCGCCACGTCGCCTGCGGTGACCGACCGGACAGTGCGCGAGGTGCGGGAGGTGGTCGTGGAGCTGGCCAAGACGCGGGCCAGCGCTGAGAAGGCGATCACGTGGGGGTATGCCTACCGGATCGGGGTACTGATAGTTCCGTACGTCGTCGCGGCGACGCTACTCGCGATGCTGGTAGTGCCTGTGGCGGAAATCCTCGGCATCGGGCCCCTGTCGCGGTGGGCCTGGGGCGCGTTCGAGGGCACCGATTCGATCTCTACGAAATCCTGGATCGCGGTCGCAACACTCCTCGTCGCGGGCGGGCTCGGATACGCGATCTACCTCGGCGGCAAGCGGCTGGTCGAGTCGTACGAGGCTTATCACCAGCTCTTGCGGGGCGACAAGCGATGACCAGCGAGCTGATCCCGGGCCGCACCGTGCGCGAGCAGCTCGCCGACGCACTCGCCGCCGCGCAGCCGCGGTGCTGCGAGCCGCGCTGCTCGGCACCCGCCACGGTCCGGGTCACGTACATCGAACACTTCGGTTTTCGCGGCAAGGTCTGGCTGGACGAGAAGTGCTGCGCCGACCACACGATGGAGCGTTACGACGCGCACGCGACGGTGATAGACGTGTCGGTGTTGTAGGCACCGACAGCAACAAGAAGGAGAGAGAGAAGGAATGAGTAAGGACGAACTGGCGGATCGGATCGCCGACCAAGAGGTGGAACGGGAAACCGCTGAGGCCGAGGAGAAGAGAGTAGGCAAGTTGCGAGATGAGCACAAAGAAGTGAAATCAGCCCTCCGCGCCGGTGAGGATGCCGCGACGCGCGACACCCCCGACATCGACGCGGAACGGCTCGGGAACATCAAGGAGATGCTCTCCCAGCCAGGCGGCGAGCAGGCCGTCGCGAAGCGCTACGGCAAGGCCGCGGTGTCCGGCCCGGAAGCGCGGCTGGCCCGGACGCAGATGTCGCATGCCGCGGGCCGGGAGACGGCGGCTGCCAAGGAAGCCGCCGCCGACGCCGCGTGGAAGGCGGCGAACCCGCCGACGCCGCTGCGGGATCGCACCGTCGAAGCTCTGCGGGAGCGGGCGGCGAAGGAGCAGCAACGCGACGCCTCGCGTGGCAGATGACAGTGGAAAGAACAGTGCCCCGGTAGCGGATTGCTACCGGGGCACTGTTTTGTTGGGCTAGCAGGCGTCGAACTGCAGCTGGTCGATGTCGTGGAGCTCGACGAGCATCCCGGCGGCCCGAACCGCCGGGTCGTCGGCGTCGGCCTGGCGACGGCCACGGAGCAGGCGACCGTGGTCGATGTCCTGCGGAAGAAGATCGCTGCCGTGCAGCGTCTCGACGAGTTCCGACGACTGGCTCTGCCGGCCCGCGTGATCGGTCGAGACCTTGTGTCGCTCTCCGCGGCCGTGCGACCATGCGGCCCTCTCCAACATCTCTTTCTCGTCCGCCTCGCACAGCACCAGGACCGACGGGAACACAGCTCTGAGTTCTTCCATGATGTCGTGGCCAAATCGGCGACTGAACTGCTTGGTCGCCTGGACAGCCGCGAGGACCGCGATGCCCATTGCGCGGGCCTCGGTCACAACGACCGGCAACTTTTTCCACGGCAAGGTGTTGCACAACTCGTCAACCGCGATCAGCAAGTGCGGCAACGGTTCCGGCGCGGTCTGTGCCCGCCGCCAATGCGCGGAGATGGTGTCGACGACGCCGACAGCGGCACCGGCGGCCACCCCGTCCGCCGGTGCGATCATGAACAGAGTGGACCGCGGGTGTTCGAGCATCGCCGGGGTGAACGGTGTGGTGCCCTCGGGGCCGACCACATCGCGCCGCCACCAGGGCGCAACCGCCGATTTCATCGTCGCGAGCACCGAGTCCCGCATTTTGTCGCTCAGCTTCGCGGCACCCGCGAGTTCCTCCGCGAGCATGTCGCTGCCCATTCCCTCCAGGCGCCCGATGGCGTTGACCCAGCACGGCGAGGTGGTGTCGGGTTCCTCACCCTCCTCGACGACCGGGGCCTCGACTCGGCCAACGGCGGCACGGGCCCACGCGATGCCGTCGGGACCGGCGGCGCGGATCAGCGCGGCCAGCGGCGCGGTCGAGATCGTGTCCCAGAACGGGTCCGACTTCGCGCTGCCGTCACCAGCCCCGGCGCTGCCCGTCTGGATGAGGATCGTGGACATATCGATCGCGGAATCATCGTCGATCACGAGGGCGACCGGATCGGCTACGACGCGGGTGACTCCCTCGGGCAGAACGTCGTCGGGAACACTGCCGCTGAGGTCGAGCACGTAGGTGCGTCCGGAACCGCCCCACGCGAGTCGCTGCTGTAACGCCATGTCGATGAGGTCGGGCTTGGAGCTGATCGCGACTACCGGGCCCTGCCACATGAGGATCGCGGGAATAATTACGCGCCGGCTCTTCCCGACCCCACTCGGGCCGGACACCAGCAGATGTGAGCCAGTGACGGCCGGCTCGCCGTCGATGAATCCGCCGAACGGCGTGGGCTTGGGTTTGAATGGGACGGAACCCTTGCGGTACAGCGACATTGATGTTACTCCTTCTTTTTGTTGGACCCGCCGCCGACCTTGCCGCCCTTGGACGCCGCGTCCACGCGGCGGACGTGCTCAGCCTCGGCTGCGGCGTCGACCACGGCCTTGATCTCGGGATCGTCGAGATGGTCGATGCCGTAATTGATCAACGTTCTCGCCAGCACGGCCATCGGTGTGTCGACATCGGCCGCCGCCTTCTTGAGGCGGCGTCGATCCACAGGTGAAACGGTCACGTTGAATCTCAAGGTTGGTCGATTGTCATCGTCGGTATCAGTCATCGGGTCTCCTCCAGTTTAGCAACGCCTTGTGTAATTGCATACGGCGTTGATACCATCTACATGTGTAAGTACTTCTCCGGTTCATGAATCCTCGCACAGAGACGGGAGTTCCGACATGCCCAAGCCAACCCCGAAGCCCTCGTTCTTCGGCCGAAAGTGGGTCCGCAGCACCATCGCCGCGATCGTGATCTTCGGCGCGGGCGTGGCGATGGGCGGTACGTGGTCCCCCGACCAGCACGGATGCGGCCCCGCGTCGACCGGCGAGGTGTCCCGTGGCTGATCCCCGATACACGCGCGAGCGCGCCGATTGGGTCGTCGCGCACGCCGCCCGTCGTCCCGAGTGGCAGCGACGCGGCCAACGACTGACCACGCGGGTCAGGCGCAAAACCCGTTACGAGGTGGGAGCGGGCGACGCCGGTGCCGCCGACGTGGCTGTGCCGCACCGATTCCACCGTCGGCGGTGGGGTGATGACGGGACCTCGGTGCGCCGCACGGTGTGGGCCGCGACGTACGAGGTCGGTGCCGCTCTGCTGGCCGGTCCAGGGATCGCGCTGTCGTGGGCGATCTACGGCGCCTGGTATCGCAAGGTGCCCGCCTGGGGACCGCTGCGGTGGCGCCCGCTGGGCATAGCGACGGTCGTGGTGACCGTGCTGGTGGTGCTGATCGTCACCGGCGCAACGATTTTCGGCGGAGGGCTGGGATTCTGGGGCTGGTACTGGCTGGCCCAGTTGACGCTCGGCGTCGGCCGCAGCGCGTGGCTCGCCTACGCCTACGGCTGGGAGGCCGTGCCGGATCGCGCGGCGACCGCAGCACCGGCACCAATCCGGGTGCGGCTGGGCGATGAGCCTCCGCTGCCTGAGACCGAGCCGACCGAACCCGTCCAGGTGCGGGTGACGGTCCACAACGACGACGAGGAGAGCTGAGATGGGTGCATTGCGAGATGACCTGCGCGAAGTGTGGGTGTGGCTACGGGGCATGCGTGTGCGCGATCTCGTCGGCGGTGTCGCCCTCGCGCTGCTCATGCTCGCGGCACTGGTCATATCGGTGTGGGGCGTGCTGTACGGACTGGCCCACTGCGGCGCGCCGCAGTGGCTCGGCACGCCTGCGTTCTTCGCGACGCTCGGTGCGTGGCTCGCGGTGATCTTCCGACGCGAACTGCTCGCCTGGCTGCGGACGGTGCCCGAACAAGTCCGGTGGTGGGTCTGGCTGTGGAGCCGGGATCACCCACCACGTGACGTTGCGGAGATCGAGGACCTGGAGATGGCTCTCACCTACCTGGAAAGCGAGGGCCAGCGATGACTGCGCCACAACCAGTCAACGTCCATATCCAATCGGGCGCCGGAGAAATCATCCGCATCGTCGCCACCCTGCTCCTCTTTGGCGGGTTGGGGATGTTGGTGTGGGCCGTCGGTCAAGGGCCGATGGCTGAATACGCGAGCATCGCCGCGTCGGCGTCGCTGGTGTTCTTCTGCGGTCGCCTATGGAGCCGCGGCGTCATCGGCGTCCCCACAGCCGCCGCTACCGCAGCGGCTCAGGCCGGGCGCGGCGACGCTGACGCCGAGTTCCTGCGTCAGGTCGCGCAGAGCGCGTCCAACGTCTCCGGCGGCTACCTGCGCCGCTGCCCGATCCCGATCCTGCTACTCATTTCGGTCGGTTACGGAGTCGCTTTTCTCGTTGTCCGCGAGGGTGTCTCGGCGGCGATGCACGTTTTCCAGAATCTGTGGATCGCGGGTGGTGTGAGCCTCCTGCTCGGGTCACTCGTCGTGATGCCGAGCCTGTTCCCGTCGATGTTCGCGTCGCTGCGTACGGCAGGCGTGATCCGTCCAGACGGCGTGCCAGCCACTGCCGCATCCGTAGCCCCTACCCCCGCACCCACGAAGCGTGTGGTGCGCCGCGTGGTCAAGAAGGAGAACGACAATGCCTGATTACGAGTACGTCGATGAAAATGGCAACCCTGTCGATCCCACCACCCTCGGTGAGTACGAGGTCGTCGACGACGACACTCCCGTCGCGACACCTGCCGCAGCCGCGCCCCACCGAATCCCGAAGGCGCTCATGGCCATCGGTGCGGTCGGCGTGCTGGCTATCGGTGGCGGAATCGCGTACGGCCTGCACAGCATCGGTAACCAGTCGACCGTCGGCGACGTGAAAGCAGGGGTGTCATCTAAGGCGGCGTCCGCGTCCTCGGCTTACCGATCCGAGTCGAGTGCTGTCGAATCGTCGGTGCAGCGCGCGATCCCGATCCGCGCCTGCCAGGGCGACGTGACGAAGGCCGGTCCGTCCGGCGACCTCGAAATGCGAATCCTGAGCTACATCAACCTCCCCCCGGCCATGACGGGCCGGATCAAGCCCCAGATCGACGAGGAGGCGTCCCGGGTCCAGATGGTGCAGACCGCCCCGACTGATCTGGGTGTCTACTGGGATGAACGTGATGCGCCGCTGTCGAAATCCGGCTGGTGGAAGGTCTCGGTGGAGACCGGTACCGGTCGCCCGGTGATCGCCGGTGAGGCTCCCGGAACTGGTCACGACGTGCCGTACAGCGGTGCCTGCAAGGCGCATTTCGATGCGGGCCCATATCGAGTCGTCGGCAAGGGCATCCCTCTCGGCGCCAAGGCCACAGGTGCCGGAACGTCGATGGTCAACGTCGCGGCTCTGATAGTCGATGGCTCATCGGGCACGTCGCCGGTGGCCACCGACGACGGCAAGCCGCAGATCGTGTGGTTGGTGGTCCGCGACCGCTTGCTGCGCACCCAGCTCGTCCGGCCCGGCGACGACACCTCGTCGTCGAGTCCGGCGTCGGCCACCGAACCGGCCGACGGTGAGGGGTGATCACTGAGGCACAGTTTCAACGAATTACATAGTCCCCCAAAACCTTTCACACGACTACGGATCAAAAAGGAGTATCGAATGAACATCAGCAAGATCACCACCGCCGCTGTCACCCTCGCCGCCGCCGGGGCCATCGCCGGACTCGGTGCTGGAACCGCCGCCGCGTCGCCGGTCCCCCACGACGGTTCGTACACGCTGCGCGTGACCAACCCCGTGGCGCCGTTCCTCGCGCCGATCGGCACCGTGCCGGCCAGCATCCACGGCGGTGTCCTGACCATCGCGGGGCAGAGCGGTCGGCTGCACGCGAGCGCTCCGGGTGACAACGACTTCGGACCGACGACCACGCTTGCGGGCGTGCCGATCTCGTTGCTCGGTGACGGCAGCGACGGTTACGGCGTCGTCGCCAACGGATCGAGCTGGGGCCAGCTCGTGCCCCGGTGACACCAGCGACACGATAGGAGGAAGGAGACACGATGAACGACGACACGCGCGATCTGGAGGCCGCCCTGGCACAGCGCCAGGTCGATCGGCAGGCCGCTGACCGTCAGCGTCAGACCGCGGCGCGACTCGTCGGTGGTCTCGTCGAGGACAAGCCGCTGATCGGCGTACCCGTTGCGGCACTGGCAATCTGGCTGCAACGTACGAAGGACGCGCACGGACGAGCGCTCGACGAGCGGCTGGTCGAGTGGCAGCGGGCGAATGCACTGGAAGCGGTCGGGACCGCTGGCCTCAGCGCACCCGACGGCAAGCTCGACGCCGAGGGTGCGGGCGTATCCGGGAGGTTCCTCCGCGACACACAGATGGTCGGTGGTCGGTCCGCCATCGACGCCTGGCAGTCGGAATCGGTGGCGACCCCCGTGGTGCGAACACCGTCACCGGCGGACCAGTTACGGCGGATGGTGGGTGACGTCGGTGAACGGAACCGAGAACTCGACGGACCGAGCCGCTGACCCGCGATAAGTAGAGCCCCGGCACCATGACGGTGCCGGGGCTCTCCCCTGCGAGGGGTCATCGACCTCGGAACGCTCGCACGATGGATCGCGTGCGATACCAATCCACCTGATCGGCGTACATCCGCTGCTGGTGTTGAGCCTCTTGGCGCAACAGTCCAAGTTGGAACCGATGGGCGCGCTCTTTCACCGCCTCGTGATCGTCCTGTAGAACACGGATCGCGCCGCGGACGCTGTCGGCCCGCTCCTCCTCGATGACGTCGGCGATGCGGGTCAAGCCGATCCGAGTGAGGTACTGCTCGGGGATACCGGCCCCGCCCACGAGGTCACGAAAGTAGTCCTTGAGCTGGTGCAACTCGGCGTCAATGGCACGGACATCGGTGGCGGTGCGTCGGTCCACGATGAGCACCCGCACACGCTCGGCGACCGTGGCCGCGTGTCGTAGCCGGGATACCATCTCCACTCGCGTCATGATCTCCACCTCCTTACCTGTCACCCTAATCCGGAGGTCGGACAGCCGACCTCCCGAAATGAGGTGACCCCGTGACCCGTCTCCGGGTCACGGGGTCGCATCCGCGACGCGGATGCCGGTCTGGTCACCAGATCGCCACGGTGACCTGGCCGCCGATCACCACTGCCTGCACCGTGCTCGGGTCGGCTACCCGGTAATACAGCTTGAGATAGACCGACTGGTTGGGGGCGATCGTCGTCGGTGCTGGCGTGCCGATGTCTCCGACGAAAGCGCACGTGCCCGCGACCTGGCCCGCAGAGGTCTTGAGCGGTGATCTGGCTGCGGTCGGCATCGGTTTCGCAGAGATGTTCTCGTTGCGTGCGAATACCTGGACCCGGTAGTTCGCGCCGGGGCAACGCGGGTCATCCACAGCGCCAGCGCCGGTCACCTTGGTAGTCAGTCCGCCGAGATCGAAGGAATCATCAATCTGCTTGTCCGAGCTGTTCATCGGCGGCCAACCGGCGGGGCTGGGATCGAGGTCGTCGAGCGCGACGAACGCGTGCGGCGCGTCGGAGTCTTCGGAGATCAATTCGACCTGTTGGATCTGTGCGATCTGCGGCGGCATCATCGCGAAGTAGTAGGTGAGCGTGCGTTTCGGCTGCCCTGGCTTGATCGGCAGGCCGTTGGCCGGATCGGTCACGCAGTTGGCGAACCGGGGCTGGCCGGTCTTGAACCGTAGATACTGCATGTTGAACGGTGGCACGTCCTGGGTGCGTGAACCAGCGTTGACGACGTCGACGGTGACTGCCACGACATAGCGGCCGGTGACGAGGCCGTTGCACGCCTGGCCGTGGTTGTCGATCTTCTCCGCCTTCGTCACCGTCCAATCGAGCCCGGCCGCGGTGACCTGCTGGTTCATCTTCGCGGGGCTGCTCGGACTCTCGCCCGGATCGTCGGCTGAACTGGCGCCTGAACTGGCGGTAGAGCTGGCGGAGTCCGCCGCGGTGCGTCCGCTCACGCTGCCGTCACCGTCCCCCGTCAGCGCGACGACGAGGCCGACGCTCACGATCAGGAGTATCGCTGTGACTGCCGCTACGATGGCCAACGCCCGTTGGGTCGGTGTGAGTCGTCTCGACCGACCTGCGATCCGGTCGATGTCGTCGGCGGCGATCCGCGCGCCCGGGTCCGCCAGCGCCCGGTCATACTCAGCCCGCCGTCGCGAATCACCGAGAATGGTTCGGGTGGTCGTGATCTGCTGTCGCAGTTGCCGATTCGCCGGGTCGGTGGCCGCGATCTGACGGTCGAGCTGGGCGGCCAGTTCCTCCGGCGACTGGCGCGGATCGAGCTGAAACACCTTGTATAGATCGATTTTTGGCATGGGAGTGCCCTTCAAGTTGCGGTGGAAATAAGAATCCGGGCTCGACGCCCGGCGTGATGGCTACTGGTTCTTGCCCTGCGCGTCGGCGAAGACATCCGCCGGGGTGGTGCCGCAGGCCGCGGCCCAGTCCCAGATTCGAGCGCTGCCGAGCGACGCCCTGCCCGTCTCGACGCGGGCGATAGTCGGGCGACTGATGCCGGATCGGTCGGCGAGTTGCTGCTGGGTCAGGCCCGCCGCGTGGCGGGCCGCCGTCAGCGCGGCCGCGAGTGGGTCCGTGCGCGCTGGCCGATGCGGTGAACTCGTCATGTTTCCTCCTCTCGTCGTCATCGGCCGTGTATCAAATCCGATGCGCGAGAACATGATTACCGCGAGAGAGCGAGGAACGCTAGGAGCCAGAAATGGTCTAGGAGGGGCTGCGGGGACCGGAAAAAGGGCATAGATCGGCCCCTGTCATTAACGCGCGCCAACCCTATCAGACGGCACCAAAACCAAGGCCGGGATTCATCCGTTCGGATGACAGTCAAAGGTGCCGCGCGGTGGATGTCCCGGAAGAGGAACGACCCCGCACCAGGTGATCTGGTGCGGGGTGGCGTCGCTCAGTTCGTCGGGTCCTCGTCGTCCCCGGCCGCGGGGTCGGGCTGGTGCAGTGGTCACCGCGTCCGAGATATTCGATAGCCGCTGACACCATCGATCTGGAGCAAGAACCCGCCGCTGAGAAGCGGCAGCGCGGTGAGTGTGTTTGTGATCGTCGCGTCGAGCGCGGTCGCGACGCGACGTATGCCCGCGCCCGCCACCGAAGTGGTCCGCTCGGTGAGCCCGTCTCCGCTGCGATGCTTCCGGCCGTGTCCGCCGATACTTCGACCGACGTGGACTCCGTGTTCATCGTAGATGTCCGTCGCGGTACCGGACTGGCTGTCGACGCCGACTGTGTACTCGTGCTCCTTTCGCCACCTGTGGAAGTTCTCGGCCCGCAGGTCGAAGAGCGACTCCCACTCGCTGGAAGCGACCAGTTCGTCGAGGGCGTCCAGCGCACCTCCGTGCACGTCGGGGCCGAGCACGCCTCGGAGCCGCTGCACCTCCTTGGCGTTGAGTGACAACCACGCATCACGGTCTTCGGTGGCGAACGGTACGTAGCCGGGACCGAGTTCTTTGAATGCCCTCGTGGTTCCCATCCGGTCTCGGACCTCCGGTGAAGTCCGGCCCACGCGGGCGACAAAGTTGATCAGTCGGTGGCCGACGGACACCGCGGTGTCGATGGCGCTCTCGGCCAAGTAGCGCTGCGCGAGTGCCATGCCCGGGGGCTCGCTCCCGTCGGCGATCAGCCGCTGGTGCCAGACCGCCTCGGTGTACGCGGCGCTGCCGAGCATGATCGACTCGGCCATCGACCCGGCGAGCGCGCAGGTCTCGCGCCACTGGCTTACGCGCAGCTCGACGCGGGTGTTCGGCTCGAAGTCAGCGCGGCTGTACTTCCAGGCGCGCTCACAGACGCGGCGCACCTCGTCGATTCCAAGCTCCGCATCCTCGGGCCGACCGTCCACATCACCGGCATGCGCGCCGATGTGCCGGAGCCAGGTCCAAGCGGGGACGCCTTCAGCATCGTCGGCCTTCGCTGGCTCGTTCGTCATGCGGTTGCTCCCGCCCGCTCGACGGCCCGGTAGACGGTCGCCCGGCTGACGCCGAAATCCTCGGCCAGCTCACTAACAGTGTGATCGCCAGCGCGGAACAACTCGACCAGCCGACGCTCCTGGTTCACCGGCAGCTTGGGCTTCTTGCCCTTGAGCCGGCCCTTCGCCTTCGCCACCGCCATCCCCTCGCGGGTGCGGGCATGAATCAGGTCGGCCTCGAACTCGGCGACCATGGCCAGCGCGTTGAACAGCAGCCTGCCGGTGGGGTCGTCGGGGTCGTGCAGGCTCTCGCCGATGCGCAGCTTCACGCCCTTCGCGGTCAGGTCCTTCACGATGTCGCGGGCGTCGGGCACGCTGCGAGCGAGACGGTCGAGCTTGGTGACCACCAGTTCGTCACCGGGACGGCTCGCCGCGGCGAGTGCTTCGCGCAGTCCCGGCCGGTCGCGGTTGGTGCCGGTGTAGCCGGGGTCGGTGTAGAGGTGCGCCTCATCGACACCGAGTCGGGTGAGAGCGTCGATCTGGGCGGTGAGGTCCTGCTCATCGGTCGAGCAGCGCGCGTAGCCGATCTTCATGACCCCATTGTACGTTAGAGGTACCCTCATCGCGACTAGAAGCGAACGGGTCTTATGAGACAGCTCGACCTGGCGAGACACCTCCGTCCGGCATCGCCGCGCACTGTCACGGTCACCGACCGGCTTACGGACGGGCGGATTCGACCGCGGTGTCAGGGGTTGTTGCGATGATGAGGTTGTGAACAGGAAACAGATGCAGTTCTGCCTCATCGGCGCGGACTTGCTCGTCGGTCACATGCGCAATCTCGAACGCAGCCTCGATACGGCGCTACTGAACCGGGACATGAACGCGGTCGAGCAGACTCTGGACCCGCTGGTTCACATCGCGAGTGTCCTAGTCCGTCGGGTGGGGGTCGTATCGGGAGCGGACAGTGCAACCGCGTTCGAGGAGATCGTCATTCGTTGCGATCCACAGCTGTCCGATCAGTACTCGGAACTGCGGACCCTACTGTCAGTGGTGAATGTCGGTGGAGTGCCTGACCCGATCGTGTGCAATCACGGGCTTCTTGCCCTGGCTGCTCAGGAGGTCGGAACAGCCGCTGTGCACATGATCGCCGACGCCACTGGCGATCACCCCCTCAAAACCGTCAGTCAGTTGCGGAAGCTCATCCAGGATCAGGACCCGTCAGTTCAGTTCGCGGACAAGGCTGAAGCGGCTGCGACGGCGGCGGTCTATGCCGCCGATCCGGTGATGAGTGTTTGTCGCACGGAGACAGCCGAGGCGGTGTGGCGACTGACCGATATTGTCGGTAACGCGCTGTACGACGCCTCGGTGTCCTTGCATGGGGTCGGCGATGTGGACGCGGCCTACAGCTATAACGGTGCGAGCCGTGTCACGAAAGCGGCCACGTCACTGGCGGCCGGGGTGATCGCGTTGACACGCATCGGCAATCATTACCCCGCTTGGGCGTTGTTGCGCCAAGTCGTCGAGTGCGAGTATCTACTGTGGAAGTTCAACACTGTCCCCGAGAGCATCGTCGCCTGGATGCGCTCCGAGCGTGAGGAACGCGAGACGACCTGGAAACCGGCCCGACTCTACTCCGACGACACCAACGACTACCGTCGCAAGGACTACTCGCTTCACTGTGAGCAGGGCGGCCATCCGACACCTGTCGGGACACTCAACGCAGGTCATGTGCTCGACGCAGACATGAACACGGTCTTCGCCGCGAGTGGGTACACCCACCTGCTGATCCATCTCCGCTGTGTCTACGAATACGCCGTCGGGTGTGCAGACGCGCTCGACATCGTGCACGGTCGATCCGCAACCGTACCGGTAAACATCCGCGATGAGTACAGGCGAGTCAGCGACCACTACCTGAAGACAGACAAGTTCGGACCAGCGACTAGCCACTTCTCGGACCCCACGCCGTAAGCATTGCCGGGGTACATGATGCACAATCATGCGCGTGGAATTCTGGCACGGAGCGAAGACAAAGCTGCCGGTGGGCGCGACGTTGCTGTCACCACGCGCGCGTGGACTGGAGGCCGTAGTGAGACCCGGCCTGAAGGGCGTCTTCGACCCAACGAAGGTGTATGTGACCTCAGACCGCAACTACGCGCGGGCGTGGGTCGCGCGACGTGGCGGCACGCTGCTGCGCGTCCAGCCCATCGGTCATCTGCACCACGATCCCGACACGCCCGGCCACGGATTCGCCGTTGATCAGGCGAGAATACTTGAGGTTGTCGAATCGCCGGTGCAGATGTCAGTGACGGAGATACGCAAGACGTTCGCGCTCGTACAGCCTGAGCGCTACGACGCCAACGGCTACATGCTCCCCGGCGGCGGCTTCCTTTCCGACCTTGTGGAGATGGGCCTCACCAGGCAGCTATGCAGACAGTTCGAGCCATGGTCAAACCCGCACCGGATCGTGGTAAACCCTAGGACGGGCATATTTCACTATTTAAGCGATGATGCCGAACTCTTCCGCGCCGAGGATGCGCGGGTCATGCTGGCGGCGGGAACTGCGATGGACATCGTGGCGCAACGTCTGTATGGCGCTGAGTACGAGGCGGACCTGCGGAAGCGGGCGTCCGAAAACCCCATCGCGTGGCCCTGACGTTTGATCCGATTCCCTGAGCCGGGCTGCCCAGACTGCGGACGGGAATACCCCAACGAAGCCACCGTGGACATCGTCCGCCACGATCCGTCACCCATGCGGGCCCAGGAAGCGGTCTCCGTTGAAGTGGATCATGTGTGTCGGGTCCGAGGCGCACCAGACCTCGGTCTCCCAGGCAAGATCAGCGAGGAACTTACGCATTGTGGCACGGTCCGGGAAGCATGACACATACACGAGCCCTGCAGTCGATCCGGCGAAGAGTGTTTGGAGCTCGCCGTGCCGTTTCGCGTCCACCGGTCCGTGGGTCGAGGCTGCTTCCATGAGAAAGAGCCAGTCCGTCTCACGCTGATAGACAACAAGGTCTGGCATCTGCCCGTGCGTGTCGACGGTCACACCCAACGACGACAAGGCTTGTGCGTCGAAGTGCATTAGCTTCTCGTCCGCGTCACCGATGTAGAGCACCTCGCCGCCCGGCACGAACAGCGCGCAGAAGTCGTCGATCATCTGCTGGATGAGCACGTTCTGTCCCCCGCCGCTGAGGCTGAGGGTCTTGCCGCCTGGAAGCGTGACCGGAATACGCGTCATCTCACGGGCGGCTCTGTATTTGGCCAGGAGTCCGGGCGCCGTTTCAAGGTAGTTCGAGACCGCTTCGGAAAACTCGGTTGTCCCGTACTTGCGTATCGCGGAAAGCGCCTCGGGGTTGACTCTGTAGTTGTTGTGGCTGGAGTTGGGGGCTCGGCCGGGATCGTCGTCGTTATAGATCACGAAGCCTGCATCGCGGAACTGATGGAGCGTTTGACGACGTAACGTCTCCCGCGAGTTAGGCGCGTAGACCTTCCCGTTGTTGTGCGCGCGGAGAACGTCCTCGTACCGTTCGTTGATCCAGAGACGGATGCCGTCGACTGTAAGCATCGGATTCTCAGCTTCCGACCACTCCGAACTCGGCTCGATCCGCAGCAAAGTAAGGAAAATGAGTGCTGACCTGGTATTGGTGCGCACTGCGTCGAAACCGAACGCTTCCAAAATCTGCTTGGCGTGGTCGACCTTGAGCATGTCGGGTCGTGTCATACCGCCGCCGCCATGCCCGCGAGACGCGCCTCTACCGCCGCGTCGATCTGTACCTGATCGGTCACCTGTGCTTCACCCAGCTCGCGTAGTTGCATGAGCGACGGGAACCGCATCTGGCGTAGGTCAGTGGCATTCACCTGTGTGTGCCCGGAGAAGACGCGGAAGTAATTGTCGAGTTGCGTCGAGTTAAGAAAGACGACGAGGCCGCGTGCAGTTGCCACGTCCAGTCCATGGCCGTCCTTGTGGACGTAATTGAGTTTATTGTCGAACGCGACCGGTGAGGGTGAATCCCAGACTGCGGCAACGACGCGCCGACGCTCTTCCTTAGCCGAGAACCGCTTGATAAGAACGTAGGTACCGCCTGGTACGACCAGCTTCGCGGCCGTAATTGGATCGGCGTGGAACCATTCAGGCTTCTTTGTTCGGAGAGGATGCGTCGCGGTTCCACCCTGGAGGTGAGTTGGGTAGACCATCGGCGAAGCTCCCTCAACCCTCTCGTGATGGAGAAGCTCGCGTGAACGGAAGTCGACAACTCGTCCGGTCGACACCGTAAGTCCCAACTCGGCGAGGGTATACGCGACGTTCTCGGTCATCCATGAGACTGCCTCGGCGTCGCGGTCAGTTGCCGGGACGTGGATGAAGTCCGGAGTCACTATGTCCATGTAGGGCACAGAGCGCGAGGTCGGTTCACTCGTGTGGTCATGGGAAGTGTTGACCTGCACACGCTCTGAGGTCTGACCGATGGTTGCCGAGACGATGATTGATTCTTGAAGGACACCGGTGTCACCGAACACCTTCGACCGACTCTCGAACGTGTGGATAGCGTCGATACCTGCCGTACGGACGAACTCATGTCTAAATGCTGAATAGTACGTCCCGTTCATCCATGACCGAGGTGTGATGGCTACCTGCTGCCCGCCCTCGGTGAGCAGGCGCAACCCGAGCGCGAGAAATGCGGCGTAGATATTGGGAACCGTAATTCCAGCGGAGCGCAGCAGGTTCTGGGGAGCGCTTCCGGTGCGGAGCTTGGCGTACGGGGGATTCTGGATCACGAGGTCGTAGTTCGCAGGTGCGGCAAGCGCCCAGCTCAGGAAATCCTGCGGGACTAGTTCGACGGTGGCTCCTGTTTCCTCGGACACGTCAGCAAGCGTCTCCGAAAGCACCCGTTTCAGAGCGATGTCATCCTCGACTGCGGTGACATGCAGAGTCAGGTCGGGTCGTTCGGAATGCAGTCGCGAAGCGAGCGCTGCGGTGAGGACTCCGCTGCCCGCCCCGGGGTCTAGGATTCTGACATGTTCGCCGGTCGGAATCCGCGGCAGTTGAGCCATGATGCGCGCCGCTTGGAGCGGGGTGAAGTATTGGCCGCGGGCAGACTGCTCACCAGCATCCAATCCGGCGAGTGCGGCCGTTCGACGTGCCTCCGCGCGTTCGAGCAAGTTCATGGCCGTAACCCTACTGAGGACCACCGACACTCAAACGTCGGGACACGCAGCCACGACTGAATGTGCCCCCGTACCCAAGGGCGATGTTTGCTCGGCCCGATCACCGCGTCGACGAGGCGGTCGAGAGCCTCGTCGCGGCACCGACGGCACCCACGCCGGTCGTGGATAGTCGTCCGACCGCACGTCGGGCACCGCAGGATCGCCGGCTCGGCGGGATAGAGGTTCTCCATTACACGCTCCTGAACACGTAGACGCCGCCGTGGCCGGTGGGCATGACGGTGTGATCCATCGCGAGATCGCTGATCCACGAGTCCCAGCCGAAGTACCTGACAGCGACGTGATCGCCGTCGAGACCTGCGAACATGTCGATGTCCTCGGAAAGCTGAAAAGCATAGTTGCGGAACGAATCCCACTCCCCCACGTACGCCTCGATGAAGTCGCCGACGCACGGCAGGTTTGTGTCGCCTTGGGCGACGTAGGAACCGGATCGGACCCACGCGCAGAGGGCCGGCCACTGCTCGGAGCCGACCTCCTCGTAGACCTCACCCCATTCGGTTGCCTCCATGGGGCTCATCTCGCGGTCGACGGGGATGTTGTCGGTGTCGAGACCCCAGATTTCCTCACAGCCCGCGCGGGCGTAGTCGACGCGCGATCCCTCATGGACCTGCGCGAGCGTCACCTCGTCGGCCCCGACGGCAGAGAACCAGTGACCGACGAGCCTTCCGGCGTTGTAGCAGTTAAGGCAGCCCAACCAGATCGACGGTTCGTCGGCACTGGTACGGCGACCGGCGCCGGTGGTGGTCGCATCTGTCATGGCAACTCTCCGATCAGTGCTTCGACGCGCGCAGCGGCGTGGTCGATGTCGGTGGTGTGGTGGTCGATCGCGTCCTCCAGCGCCCAGATCGCTTGCACGACTGGGTGATCGCCGGTGAGGCGGTGACGTTCGCCGACGGCCCAGCCACGGGTCACGAGAGCCTCGGCGGCTGTGGTGGTCATTCCCATGGCAGGGCCCCGATCACGGCGTCAGCGGAGATCGTCTCGCCGGTGACGAGACGATGCTGCTCGACGGCGTACTCGATCTGCCCGACGTTGAGCAGGTGGTATCCGCAGCGGGTTCCGACACGACCGTCGGTGAGCAGGACGCGGGTGTCCGCGTCCACGTCGATGCCGATCACGGCCAGCGCGTCACGGGCTGTGGCCTGGGCCTGACCCGGCGTGTAGAGGAACCCGTCGTCGGCGGGGTCCAACGCGTTGGTCTCGTTGAACTGGTGCGCGGCGTCCTCGCGGCTCATGCCGCGGGCACCGGGGCCGAGACGCCCCGCGGCGATCAGCCGCTCGATCCACGGGTCGGCGATGGTCGTGGTCACGGAATCCTCCTCGATGTGTGTGTATCGAGAAGGTGTTTGTCGGCGGCTCTGCCGCCCGAATGTTAGTCCCGTCTAGGCAGGCGAGCCGACGCCGGGCGCGGGGGTGCGGGTTTGGTGTTCATCACCTGCCAGTCGATGTCGTCGAGGTCGACCCCACCCTCTGGCATCTGGGCCCGCAACCGCTCACCCAGGGCAGCCATGCGCTCGGCAGCCGTCCGCGGCGGCCTGGCGAACACGAACGGCGTCGTGCCTCTCGGGTGGCGGTCGCAACGCGGCGGGTTGGCCGGCTCGCACGCCGCGCCGCATGTGGTGCAGACACGATCGCTGGCCACGGTCGCACTGGCGATCAAGTCGCGGATTTGAGGCTGGACAGGTCCGACGATCTGGTAGCGGAGGCCGCAACCCTTCTGCCCAGCGGTGATGACGGTGTAATCGGGATTGACGGCGGCGATGTCGTGGTGGAGCTGGTTGATCAGCGGCACCCAGCCAGCGGGGATGTCCGTGAGCCCGACACGTGGGTTGCCGGACTCATCGACATATCGGATCGTCGGGTCGAGCAGCGTCTGGCAGGCGTCGGGGAGTTCGTCGGCCCAGCAACGACGATGCCGCAGCGCGGGGTGGGTGTGTTGATCCATCAGCTCGACTCCTCGATGTCGGAAGTTCCGACATTATCTACCGCATCGCGGCGATCACGTGCGCGCGTCGGCCCGGCAGCGGTGCGTCGTGCGGATCGCGTTCGGCGATCGGCACCGACGGGTAGGCGAAGTACTCGTCGAGCAGCGCGTCCACAGCGGCGCGACTGTCAGCGACGACGGCGTGCGCCCCGTGGTCGCGCATGGTGGTGATCATGCCGACCTGGCTGGGCCTCGGCTTCTCGCCGGGCCGCTTGACCTCGATGAACAGCGTCACCGCGGCGCCGGTGGTGTCGTGGCCTATCAGCAGCCGGTCCGGCACCCCGGCATGACCAGGGCTCACGTACTTGTGGCACAAGATGCCGAGTTCCCGGCACCGATCGACCAGGTACCGCTCGACAGTGCGCTCCAGGGGCCGGCCGGACATGTCAGGCGGCGAGGTCGCGGAGGGCCTTGCGACCATCGACACCGAACACCGGCCGGTCGTCGATCAGCGTGACCGGTGTCGCGGGGTGGTGGCCCGGCCGGTAGGCGTCGTAGAGGTCGCGCAGCAGTGCCTCGGCTTCCGGGTCCTCACGCACGTCTCGGACTGTGGCGGTCAGACCGGCCTGCTCGACGGTCTTCTCGACGAGTCGGCAGGCGGCGCAACCAGGCTGGGACAGGATTGTGATGGCCATACTTCATTCTAGATCGAATTACGTTGTCACACAACCGCTTTCGGTGATTCCTCACAACACACGCACACACTTTCCCTGTGCGTCAGCCCAACAACGGCTCGAGGTGTAGCCGCGTGGTGGTTCAGACAGGCGTTTCCTTCCGGCGGCTCCATTACGCCGACCGCAGCCATACGTCAAAGGTTCCTCACGAAGCAATCCCCGCACTTTTGCCTACCGAAAGTGCGGAAAAGTGCGGACGAAGTGCGGGGGAAATTCCGCCGCCCGCTCCGTGGACACTCCGAGGGTGCGGCGACCTCGTTGACGCCGCCAAAAGTGCGGGGAAAAGTGCGGGGGCGTTTCCGCTGGCCGTAGCCGGTTTCTGGATGTGGCCGTGAAACAAGTGCGGAAGAAGTGCGGACACCGTTTCCGCAGGCGGGAGGGGTGATTAGGCTCCGATCCCCGCACTTCCCGCACTTTTTCAGAACCTTTCGCGTGCGGGAGGAGAGGTGTGTATGGGCAGGTGCTCCAGGGCTGTGAACGGGGTGTTTCCGCCGTGGACAGCCCGCACCGACGCGTTTGCCCCAGCTGTGTACTAGTTCTGCTGAAAAAGTGCGGGAAGTGCGGGGCGTCCCATTGATGTGATGAAACACACATGTCTCATAGTGTCGGTGGACCTCACCTAACGGCAGATCACCGCCACACCCACTCGATCCTGTCGGCGTACGCCGTCGCCGACTGCTGTTACGTGCCCCGTCCGGCGGGGGCTGATGCGGGGCGCCACGACCGCTCGTATCGCGCGCTCGAGAACGTCGTCGAGGTAGCGCTGCACGCGGCTGCCGAGCCGAACTACAGCCACACCCACTCGACGCGCTCGCGGTTGGTCTTCTCCCGCTGGTAGTTCCCCGGGCCGATGGGCTTGATGCGCGGTGTGAGGACCGCTCGGATGATCCGGCGACGGCCGGGTAGGTCGAGCTCCGCCCACGCCTGCCGCACCGCTCCACCGCTCACCAGCTCGATCACCGCGGGGTCCGCGCGTGATAGGCGCTCCAACTTGGCCTGAGCGGCCGCGATCTTCGGTTGGATGCGGGCTTCCTGGTCGAGCACCAGGTCGAACCGCTGGAGCTCGGCCGCCTGCTCGCGAACCTCGTCGAGATACCGCTGGTGACCGGCGATCTCGTCGACGAGCGCCCGCCTCTCCGCATCCGTGCCGGTGTCCCTCGCACCGAGTGTCGCCAAGAAGTCGGGGCGCTCCAGCCGGGCCAGAACGACCTCGATCGTGAGTTCGTCGAGAGTCTCCTCCTTCATGGCCACGTGAAATCCCGTCTTGCCAGGCGTCCCACTGCAGACGTAGGTCGGGTAGCTCGGGTACGGCAGCTCCTTGCCGTCTGCGTCACGTGGTCTGGGCAACGGGTTTCCGTCCTTGTCCTTACGCCGTCCGCGGTTCTGCTTGCCCACGCGCACGCCGGAACCGCAGATGGCGCACACGGCGATCCCGGCGAGCAGGTGCTTGGCCGGCCAGTCGTTGGTGCGCTTGCGGTGGGCCGGGGAGATGATCGGCTGCAACTGCTGCCACGTGTCGAAGTCGATCAGCGCCGGCCACAGCGCGTCGGCGACGATCTCCCCCTGGTGGACTCGCTTGCCCGCGTACGCAGGGACTGTGAGCATCTGCTTGACCGCGACGGCGGTCCAGCCGAGGTGTCTGCGCTTCTCCTTGAACGACGGTCGGCGGGGCGGGATGTCCCGCTCGTTGAACGATTTCGCGATGGCGTAGAACGTCTCGCCCTCCATGGCGCGGCGTGCGGCTTCCTTGACGACGGGCGCCTGCTCGGGGTGCTCCTCGATGAGGTCGAGCACAGGGCCCCGTGGCCCGGCCTTGTACACGCGCTGATAGCCGTAGAGGTTCTTGCCGTGCGGTTTTCCCTCCGCGGCGGCTGCACGCACATCGCGCTGGATGCGCTCGGCGGTCTTGGCCGCCTCGTACTCGGCGTCAACGGCATCCTCCAGCATCGACCGGCGATCCCGCGCGTTACCGGGGTCGTAGAGGCGCGCGTGGGTGGTCACCCAGATGCGCACACCTCGTTTCGCACACAGGTCGACGAGATCGACCCATTCCCCCACACGACGACTGCCGCGAGAGGACTCCCACAGTGCCAGGATGTCCGCGCCGAAGGTGTCCTGGTCGAGGTCGTCGATGAGTCGGCTGAAGTCCTCGCGCTGGCGCTTGGCGTACCGGGAAGCGCTGCGGTCGGTGTCGCGGTAGGGGTCCTCCGGATGCGGTGACCAACCCTGCCCCTCGATTGCCCTGAGGTTCTCCTCGTGCTGCTGATCAGGACTTTTACCCCGGCCGGAGCTGTCCTTGGACACGCGCAGGTACTCGCGGACAACCAGCTTCTCTGCCATACCCCATTTTAACATTTGCACCCGAAACAGCGGTCAGGTGGCTGAGCCCGGCCGCGAGGAACTGATCACGGACATCTTGCGACAATGCGCTCTCGTCGCCGATGACCAACCCAGGCAACAATCCCGCCGATTCACCGGTCAGCGCCTGCGCCGAGTTCTGCTGCAGCGTTGTCCGCACGATGCCGGCTCCGCGCTGCAGCGGAGGAGGCCGCCCCAACATCGTCGGCGGTCCCGACGCCGCCAACCTCGCAACACTGAGATCACCCCCTCGAGGTGCGCGCATACTCACCAGGACACGCACGCGCTGACCCGGCAACAATCCGACCCATCCGGGCGCGCGAGCGACGACATCGGCGACGGCGGAGGGAACTCGACGCTCCCCGACGGCCAGCACCGTCACCCGAGTGGTCACCTGACCCCGTTGTGCGGGCCCGAAGTTCCGCGGGTCGTCGCGAATCGACATCGTGACCGTCGCCTTGCCCGACATGCCCGACATCGGATGCGCGTCGCGTGTCTCGAGCCGAAGCCATAGCGCGAGTGCACATGTCACCGCCATCCCCGCACCGATCACCACGATGCCGACCATTCGCCAGGCCACATTCCACCGCCGATACGCGAACAGAGCTGCAGCACAGATCATTCCGCCGATCACCAGCACAGCAGGCATCGACCACGACGGCCCGTGCAGCCCGAGCAGCGTGACCAACCACACCACGAGCGCGGGTGTGACAAGCCGTAGATCCACCGGGGTGTCAACCTGCGGTCACGAGGTCGCGAAGCTTGGCGAGCCGTGCGGGTCCGATTCCGTCAACTTCGCCGAGTTGGTCGACGGACGTGAACTTTCCGTGCTGCGATCGCCAGTCGATGATGGCCTTCGCCGTGACAGGGCCGACCCCCGGGAGAGCGTCGAGCTGCTCGGCGCTCGCAGTGTTCAGATCGACCTTTCCGCCCGTGCCGCTCGCCGACCCCGAACCCGTTGTGCCAGTGCCCGACTCGGGCGCATCACCGGCCGTCGGTGGCGACGATGGGCCCGGCCTCCCTACACCCGCGGCGACCACCGCGCTGCGCAGTGAGGCGTTGCCGTCCTTGCTCGCGTAGCCGACAAGCACCTGGTCGCCGTCTCCCAACACCTGAGCGAGATTCAATGACGTCGTGTCGGCTCCCTCGCGGGCACCGCCAGCGCTCGACAGCGCGTCGGCCACCCGCGACCGCGGCGCCAATCTCACCAACCCGGGCTTCCGCACCAGTCCGACGACGCTCACCACGATCTGGGCTGGTGCAGCTGAGGGCGCGGCGTCAGACGGCACTGCGGCAGAAGACGCTGCAGCGTGGGACGGAATCGACGTCGACGGACCCGCCGATGAGGGGAAGGCAACGGTCGGCACGACGTCGTCGTTGCGGAGCAGTCCGAATCCCGCTATCACACAGGCGATTACACCCACACTGATCAGCGCGATGGCACCGGCGGGCGCCACCGCGAATCGGCGCCGGGGACGATACCCATCGTCATCTGCATCCGGGTCGAGGTCGAAATCATCTAGACGATCGTCGTCGAATCCGTTGGCATGTAGTCTTTCTCGACTATCGAGAGAACGCCTACGTCCCACCTCGGGAGCCAGCCAACCCGGCGTCGTGTCGATCTCCCAGGAATCAGGCGACACATCGTCGTTTGCAGCCGACGAGTTCGCGTCGGGTTCGGGCACCCGGGTGGCTCCGACAGGCGTGGGGGCGGTCGCCGACAACCGGTCCAGCGGGGAGCGCCCGACCGCGGTGGACCCGGTGCGCTGTCCGCGCTCGACAACACCTCGCGCGGCGAATCCACGTGCCGTCCGGATTGGTTTGTCGCTCATAGCCTCTGACGCTACGGCGGGCACACCACGCCTTGGGGTCGGCGGCCACGCACCGACGCAGCGCTGTGGACGACGGTCAGGTTGTGGACAACCCCTCGGCCACCGACGGGCCCCTGGTGATGGGGTCGAGTTGGGTACCGATCACGACGCCGACCGCTCCGGGGCCGACGTGACAGCCGAGCACGGGACCGAGATCGACCGTGATGCTCGACGTCACGCTCCGCAGGCTCTCCCGCAGTCGGACGACGAGATCGGCTGCGGCAGCAGGAGCTTGGCAATGTTGCACGCCAAGGGTCACCGCGCGGCCGTCGGCGTAATCGACTGCTGCGTCTGCCATCTTGTCCAGCGCCTTGGAGAAGGTGCGCGTGCGTTCCCGAAGCGTCAGCGTGCCGTCGACGACGTGCAGGATCGGTTTGATCGACAACGCGGAACCGAGCATCTTGCTCGCGGCGCTGATTCGGCCACTGTTGCGAAGGTTGTCGAGGTTCTGCACACAGAGCAGTGATTCGACGGTCGCCGCCTGGCGGATGGCGGCTTCGTACGCACGGTCCCGGTCGGCACCGTCCCGGGCGGCCTGCGCCGCGGCGATGGCCACGAACCCGACTGCCAGTCCAACTGACCGCGAGTCGACGACCCGCACCTGCCCCGAGTAGTCCTCTGCGGCGAGGCGCCCTGCGCTCCACGTGCCGGACAGTTTTCGCGACATGTGGACCGCGACGACGCCGTCGCCCTTACTGCGCTCGATGGCTTCGCCATACGCCCGCACCAGATCGTGCGGAGTCGCCCCGGCGGTGGTGACTCCCGGCGTCGACACGATATCGGCGGGGACGTTGTCGTCGTCTTCGAGATAGTCGACGCCGTCGAGCGTCAGATGCAACGGAACCTGGATGATGTCGTAGCTGTCAGCAACGGCAGCGGGCAACCGCGCGGAGGAATCTGTGACGACGACAACAGGCACCCGTCTACGTTAGCCGGTTCGCCGTGCGGCTCGGACATCCGGATCGTCGAGCACGCGCAGAATCGGCTCCGCCACCACATCGGCGACCGCCCGGTGGCACGCGAAGCCCCAGTGGATGCCGTCGGGGTTCATCACAGCATCTGAGTTCATCGCAGCGTCTGGGTTAGTCGCGGCGTCTGGGTTCACGGCATCTGGATCGTCGTATGCGTCGCGTGTCGGTGGATAGAAGTCGGCATAAGAGACGCCGTGCCGGTCGCACCACGCGCGCATCGCCGCGGTCGTCGGTATCCGCCCGGTGTGGACGTAGCCGTAGTAGGGGCTCCGATGCGTCGACGGCAGACACACGACCATCGGCAGGTCGGGGCGCAACTGGGTCAGCGCCTCGTGGATCTTGTCGAGGTAGTCGACGGTCACCGTCGGCGGCAGGGCCACCGGCCACCCGATCTTCGACGCACGCGGCTGGACCCACTGATACGCCGACCGGACGATCTGGCGCAGTCGGCCCGGCCGCACGTATCTGATCTGCTCGCGCAACGCGGTCGGAAGCGGCGACGGCAACGAATCCATTCCGCCGAACGCGAGGATCACCGCGCGTGCGTGCGGTACCGCGGCCCAGATGTTCGGGTCCTGGGTCATCGCCCACCAGACGTCCCGGCTGGTCCAGCCGATCCGTCCGAAGAGCCGCACCGGCAGACCACACCGCGCGCCGACGATGTTCGGCCAGATTCGAGCGTCGTCTGCGGGCAGCCCACCCTGCGGCCCGAAGTAGGCGAGCGAGTCGGAGAGGATGAGTAGGCAGTCGTCGGGCGTACCCGCCGCAACCGAGTCGGTCACTGCACCCCTGCGTCGGCAACCTCGGCCGAGGCGTTCCACACGTCCAGCCGCCACCGCGGCTTCTCACCGGGGAGTCCGTGGCCCGACAGTTGGACCCAGCTCGTGTTGGCCAGTCCGCCGAACACCGGCCAGTTGGCGACCGGAAGGTCGAGCAGTGCGGCGGTCATCGCGGCGATCACACCTCCGTGCGCGACGAGCACGACGGGCGACTCCGGGCTCGCGCCGCTCCCCCAGTCGTCCACACTCGCGAGCAGTTCATCGACGACCGGTAGGGCGCGGGCAGCGACGTCGACGCGGCTCTCCCCGCCCGGCGGGCGCCACGTGGCGTCGTCGCGCCACAGCGCGCGCGCACCGGGCATGATGTCGTCGACCTCGTAGTGCGTCATGCCCTGCCACTCACCGAGATGTGTTTCGCGGAGCCGTTGATCGGTCTCGACAGGCAGGCCGGTCAGCACGGCGAGCGCTTCCGCGGTGTCGCGAGCACGCCGCAGATCCGACGACCTGATGAGCATCGGATTGCGTTCGGCGAGTGCGGCGGCGGCCGACTTCGCTTGTCGCACACCGAGATCGGAGAGATCGGTGTCAAGTTGTCCCTGCATCCGACTCGTCGCGTTGTACTCGGTCTGCCCGTGCCGCAACAGAATCAGCCTGCGGACCACCGGGGTGAGTCGTTCGACGGAGGTGTCGTGGTCGTCGGGCGCTCCACTCACGCCTGCGGCTCCAGGTCGATGACCGGGCAGTCCTGCCACAGACGGTCGAGCGCGTAGTAGGCGCGCTCGTCGGCATGCTGGACGTGCACCACGATGTCGACGTAGTCCAGCAGCGCCCAGCGACCCTCACGTGTGCCTTCGCGTCGGACGGGCTTGTAACCCGCCTCGCGCATCTTGTCTTCGATCTCGTCGGTGACCGCGTTGACCTGACGCTCGTTGTCGGCCGACGCGATCACGAACAGGTCGGTGATCACGAGTTGTTCGGACACGTCGATCACCGTGACATCGGTGGCGACCTTGTCCTGCGCGGCAGCGACTGCCACCTTCGCCATGTCCAGTGACTCGGCTGCTGCTGTCACGTTCGTCCTTTCGAGCGTTGCGTTTCCGCACGGTGTGTTGAGGTGTCGGAGGTTGTCGGTTCATCGTCGGCGTCGCTCGCCAGTGGCGCCGAGACACCCGGCGAGTTCACCCGCGGCCTGCGGTAGAGCCTGCGTTTGGCGATGTACTGGACGACGCCGTCTGGCACCAGGTACCAGACCGGTCGTCCCGTCGCAGCGCGTGCCCGACAGTCCGTCGAGGAGATCGCCAGTGCGGGAATCTCCATCAGATGAAGCGTATCGGCTGGCAGATGTCGCAGATGCGTGGCCAGATGGCTGGCGTTCAACTCGTATCCCGGTCGGCTCACCCCGACGAAGTTCGCCAGTTCGAACAGTTCCTCCCAGTCCTGCCACGACAGGATCGACTCCAACGCATCGGCGCCGGTGATGAAGTAGAGCGCAGCGTCGGGAAGGGTTTTGCGCAGATCCCGCAGCGTGTCGACCGTGTAGGTGAATCCCTCTCGGTCGATGTCGACGCGACTCACGCTGAACTGAGGATTCGACGCCGTCGCGATGACCGTCATCAGGTAGCGGTCCTCGGGGGGACTGACCTGCTTCGTCCGGTCGGGAACCTCCCCGCCGTCTTCGGTCAGCTTCTGCCATGGCCGTCCGGTCGGGACGAAGATCACCTCGTCGAGCGAGAACCGGTTGGCGACCTCACTGGCTGCCACGAGGTGCCCGTTGTGGATGGGATCGAACGTTCCGCCCATCACACCGATCCGGCGTACACGCGGACGGTCATGTGCCATGAGGGGTCAGTTTACGCGAGCGATCACACCGGCAGGAGGTCGGCGATGACCGCGGACAGCTGCGTGGCGTTGCGACACTCGAACATATCGATGATCTCCGCGTAGTCGTCGGCCGCGGAATCGCCGGTACCCCAGTCGCCATGCGCCTCTGGGTTGAGCCAATACGCGTGACGCGCACGCTCCACCAACTCGCGCAGCGAGTCCTCGGAGGCGTCATGATAGTTGTTGCGGGCGTCGCCCAGGATCAGGAGCGCTCCGCGATGTGTCAGCGTGTCGCCGTAGGCGTCGACGAACCCGCGCAGCATGTGCCCGTAGTCGGAATGACCGTCACGCGTGATGAGCCGGGCCTGCGTCAACATGCGATGCGTCGCCTCACCGATGTCGGTGCCGCCGAACCCCTCGTCGTCGGTGAAATACTCGGTGACGTCGTCGACAGTGTCGACGAATGCGAAGATCCGAACCTTCGCGAACTGCTGTCGCAGCGCGTAGACGAGTTGCAGCGTGAACTGCGAGAACCCGGACACCGAACCCGATACGTCGCAGATGATCACCAGTTCGGGGCGGCCGGGGCGGGGCTTGCGGTTCTTGAGTTCGATCGGCACCCCGCCCGTCGACATCGACGCACGCAGCGTCGCACGGACGTCGACAGCACCCCGGTGGGCGCGGCGTCGTCGAATCTCCAAGCGGGAGGCCAACAGACGCGCGAGCGGTGCGACGGTCCGTCGGATCTCGGTGAGGTCCTTCTTGCCTGCCGCGAGAAAGTTGATGTTCTCGGGCAGTGTCGGCACCGCGTAGTCGCTGACCTTCTCGCGTCCGTTGCGGTCGGCCATCCGACGCTGCGTCTCCACCTCGATCGCGGTGCGTAGTCGGTTGGCCCGTTCGCGGGCGGCCCTGCGGAACGTCGGATCGTCGCCGACGCTCAGGTCGTCACCCGATCCGCCCGCCATCGCGGCGGCTATCCGTGCGATCAGCGTCTGGGGATCGATACTCGAGAGTGCCTGATACGCCGAGTACGCCTCCCCGCGGCTCGACTGGTAGCGGCCCATCTCGTCGACCACCTGCGCGACCGCGGCAGACAGACGTCCGTCTGCGTCGGCCGACTCGTCGGCGAGCAACTCTGCGAGCATTTCGCGCACGGCAGCGACGTCGACCTCGCCGGAGGTGTCGCGCGGCAGTTCTTCCTCTGCGCTGCGTGCACCGATCGCGACCGGAAACCAGAGGTCGAAGATGCGGTCGAAGGCCGGCCGGTGCATGTGATCGTCGACGAGCGTCGCCGCGAGTCCCTCGCGCAGGCTGCTGCGATCGAGCAGGTCGAGCACCTCCATCGCCCGCGCGGCGTCGATCAGCGCCGACGGACCGACCGCGATCCCCCGTCGCCGCAACGCGTCGACGAAGTCGGTGAGATGAGCGACGAGCGGCACTGCTGTCGCGATGTCGCCCGTGGCGGGTTCGGCCCCGGACATCAGCCCAACTTGAGTTCTTTGACAGCGGTCTTCAGGTCGGGGCGATGCTTGAGCACGACGCCGAGCGTGCGTGCGATCAGGCCTTCGTCGAGTCGACCACCCTTCGAGCGTTCCTCGCCCGCGCCCAATGCGAGCAGGGTGTTGGCCCAGTCGATGGTCTCGGCGACCGACGGCTTCTTGCGAATGTCGAGGGTGCGCAGCACGCCGACGATGCGGACCAGTTCGGATGCCAGCGCGTCGGGCAGGTTCGGGACCCGCGACTCGAGAATCTCTTTTTCGCGCGCAGCGTCGGGGAAGTCGATGAAGAGGTAGAGGCAGCGACGTTTCAGCGCCTCCGACAATTCTCGTGTCGCGTTCGACGTCAGGATCACGATCGGCCGACGCGACGCGACGACAGTCCCCATCTCCGGGATGGTCACCGCGAAGTCGCTGAGCACCTCGAGCAGCAGCCCCTCGACGTCGACGTCGGCCTTGTCGACCTCGTCGATCAGGAGCACGGTGGGATCGGTGCGCGAGATCGCTGTCAGCAGAGGTCGCGGCAGCAGGAACTCCTCGGAGAAGATGTCGGTCTTCGCCTCGGCCCAGTCGCGCGTACCGGTCGCCTGGATGTGCAGGATCTGCTTGGCGTGGTTCCACTCGTAGAGTGCGCGCGCCTCGTCGATTCCCTCGTAGCACTGCAGACGCACGAGCTCTGCGTCGGTGGCCGCGGCGATGGCACGCGCCAACTCCGTCTTACCCACTCCCGCAGGGCCTTCGACGAGCAGCGGCTTACCGAGCCGGTCGGCGAGGAAGGTCGACGTCGCCGTCGCGTCGTCGGCCAGATAGCCGGTGGAGCGCAGCCGGTCGACGACGTCGGGCACGGCTGTGAACGAGGGGACGATGGGTGCCGCGTCTTGCGTCGCAGGGCCGTTCGTCGTTGCGCTGTCGGTCATCACGCGGGCCGGATCTGGCCGTCGCCCCACACGATCCACTTGGTGGAGGTGAGTTCCGGCAGTCCCATCGGTCCGCGGGCATGTAGCTTCTGCGTGGAGATTCCGATCTCCGCACCGAAGCCGAACTGCTCGCCATCGGTGAAGGCGGTCGACGCATTGACCATCACGGCTGCGGCGTCGACCCGGTTCGTGAACTCCTCGGCCGCGGCGAGGTCGGTGGTCACGATGGCCTCGGTGTGCCCGGTTCCATAGGTGTCGATGTGTGCGACAGCGGCGTCGAGTCCGTCGACCACCTTCATCGCGATGTCCATCGACAGGTACTCATCGGCCCAGTCGGACTCGCCGGCCGGCTCCATCCCCGGCTCATCACCGTGGATCACGACACCCTGCGACTGCAGCGCCTGGCTGATCTTGGGCAGCGCGTCGGCGGCGATCGCTTTGTCGACAAGCACCGTCTCTGCCGCGTTGCACACGCTCGGTCGCCGCGTCTTGGCATTGAGGATGATGCGGGTCGCGACACCGACGTCGGCGAGCGCATGCACGTAGACGTGGCAGTTTCCGGTTCCGGTCTCGATCGTCGGGACCGTGGCATTCGCGACGACCGCGTTGATCAGGCCCGCACCCCCGCGCGGAATGACGACGTCAACGAGTCCGCGCGCTCGGATCAATGCGGTGACACTCGAACGGTCGTCACTCGGCAGCAGCGACACGACATCGGACGGGATGCCCGCGCCCGCGACAACATCGCGAAGAATGCGAACAAGCTCCGCGTTCGACGACGCCGCCGACGACGAACCGCGAAGCAGCACAGCGTTTCCGGACTTGAACGCGATACCGAAGGCGTCGACCGTCACGTTCGGCCGCGCCTCGTAGACGATGCCGACCACACCGAGCGGCACGCGAACCTGCCGCAGGCGCAGCCCGTTGGGAAGCGTCTTGCCCGCGACGATCTCGCCGATCGGATCGGGGAGGATCGCGACCTGACGCAGTCCATCGGCGATGCCCGCGACGCGCTCCGGGGTCAGGCGCAGACGGTCGATGAGGTTCGCCTCGGTTCCGGCCTCCTCGGCGCGCGCAACGTCGTCGGCGTTGGCGGCCAGGATGGTCTCGGTGTTCGCATCGACGGCGTCGGCAGCGGCGAGCAGCGCAGCATTCTTGGCAGTCGTGGTGAGCGCTGCCAGCGCCCGAGAAGCGGTACGGGCCGCGCGGGCCTGCGCGTGCACGACCTCTTCGACGTCGGGCCCTGTCGCGGCCTGTCTTCCGGTCACGGTGGGTGCGCTCATCAATTCCTCGATTTCGAGTTCACGGCAGACGATTGCGTCCTGCGCGGCACTGCCGGCGGACAACATGTCCAGGGTACGTCCAGCACCACCCCGCCCCAAGATCGCCCACCCGAGAACGCCACCGCGGGCCCGGACGTCGAGATGCCGCATGTCAGCAACGGTTGAGTATTCCGGCGAGCACGCTGCGCGACGCAGCATCGACCGCCACGCCGTAGGCGCGGCTCACCACAACGAACTCGATCGCGTACTGACAGTGGAAACCGCGATTGGGCGGCAGCCAGCGGGCGGGTTCACTGTCGCTCTTCTCCTGGTTCGACGCCGCGTCCACGGCGACGAGGTTGGCCGGGTCGTTGGCCAGGTCGACGCGACGCCGCGTCGACCACCCGAACGCACCCATGTCCCACGCGAAGGCCAGGGGCACGATGTGGTCGATCTGAACCGCAGTCGCATTGCGATCACGCCGAAACACGACCATCTTGCCGGTATACGGGCTGCGCAGTTCGCCCGCGAGGACAGCGCGCGGACACGAGGTCACCGGGCCGATTCGCACATCACCGAGGTCGCGGGTCAGCACGTCGTTTCGGGTATCGCAGCCGTTTCCGCCTCCCGTCACGCTCGCGTCGTCGGTCCACGACGCCCCGAACGCGGACCGTTCGTAGTCCTCGCGACCGGTACGCGCCGCGACGACGGGCACTCCTGCGAGTTGGCGCAATGCCAGCTGCGCACCGGCGTGCCACTGCCCCGCTCGGGTGCGCGGTACGTCGCGGTACACACCCACGGCCACGACGACCGCCGTGAGCACGAACGCGATCGTGACCGCCCACCTGCGGGCGGGCCACTGCGCGTCGCGCCGGGCGTGCCGATAGCGCATCCGCAGCCGGTAGAGCGGCACCGCGATGACGGGATTCACGCCATCTTCGACGCTGCGCGGCGGCACGCGGTTCCCCTATCTGGCAGCCGCGTCTGCGGGTTCGGGCGGCGTGTGGCGCGCGGGTTCGAGGACGCGGGCGGCTCGGGTCAGGATTTGTCGAGGTAGCGCACCTTGTTGGGTACGAGAATGGCGTCGACGAGGTCGGCGAGTGGCCGGTGGTCGGCCAGCGGAAGGTCGGTTGCCACCACGGATTCGGCCAGCTCGCGAGCGTCGGCGATCACGTCGACGTCGTCGAGTAGCGAGAGGTGACGCAGCGACGACACCCCACCCGACTGCAGTGAGCCGAGCAGATCACCTTCGCGGCGCTGCAGCAGGTCGACGCGAGCGAGTTCGAATCCGTCGGTCGACGCCTCGACGGCACGCAGCCGCTCCATCGCCTGCGACACAGGCTTCGTCGACGTCATCAGGAGGCACAGACCGGGATGGCCGCCGCGGCCGACACGTCCGCGGAGTTGGTGGAGCTGGCTGACCCCGAATCTCTCTGCGTCGATGATGATCATCATCGACGCATTGGGAACGTCCACACCGACCTCGATCACGGTGGTGGCCACGATCGCGTCGATCTCGCCGCGCCCGAACGCGTCCATGACCTCGTTCTTCTCGTCGGCGGGTAGCCGCCCGTGCAGGACTGCGAGCCGATGGTGGCCGAGCGGTCCGACGAGCAGCTCGTCGTAAAGATCGAGCACGGAGATGGTCTGTTGCTGCGCGTCGGCTTCTTCGCCCGCCGTGCGCTTGCCAGCGCCGCGCCTCGGGGTCGCCGGCTCGATGTCGCCGATGCGCGAGCAGACGATGTACACCTGCCGCCCGGCCTCGATCTCCTCCGCGGCGCGCCCCCACATGCGTTCGATCCATTGGGGTTTCGTCGTCGGCACCACGGTCGTGGTGATCGGCTGACGCCCTTGCGGAAGTTCGGTGAGCACCGACGTGTCGAGGTCGCCGAACGCCGTCATCGCCACCGTCCGCGGGATCGGCGTCGCCGTCATCACCAAGAAGTGGGGCATGAGATGGTCGCGACCACGGCCCCGCAACACATCTCGTTGTTCGACGCCGAAGCGGTGCTGTTCGTCGACGACGACCATGCCGAGATCGAAGAACTCGACCTTCTCCTCGAGCAGCGCGTGGGTTCCCACGACGATGCCCGCCTTGCCGGTCACCACGTCGAGCAGCGTCTGACGTTTGCCCTTGGTCTTCATCGAGCCGGTCAGCAACACCACACTCGTCGCGCCGTCGGCGGCGCCGAGTTCACCGGCAGTCCCCAGATCGCCGAGCATCGACGTGATGGTCCGAAGATGCTGCGCGGCGAGAACTTCCGTCGGCGCGAGGATCGCGCACTGATGGCCGTTGTCGACAACGCGCAGCATGGCGAGCAACGACACGAGGGTCTTGCCGGAACCGACCTCACCCTGCAGCAGCCTGCTCATCGGCGTCGGGTGGCGCAGGTCGTCTGCGATCTCGGCGATCACCAATTGCTGCCCATCGGTGAGAGTGAACGGAAGTCGTTGCAGGAGGCGGTCTTCCAGGCCGCCGGGAACGTGCGGGCACGCGGGTGCGGATTCGGCACGGCCCGCGAGGCGACGCTGCGCGAGGACTGTCTGGATCGCGAGCGCCTCGTCGAATTTCAGTCGATCGTTCGCGGCGGTGACGTGTGCATCGGAGTCGGGGACATGAATGGTGCGGATCGCCTCGTCAAGCGACATCAAACCTCGGCGTTCGCGTTCGTCGTCGGACAGCGGGTCGACGAACGACTCGACGTCGTCGAGAACCTGACGAATCGACGCCCAGATGTCCCATGTCTGGATCTCGCGGTTCGCGGGATACAGCGGCACGATCGCTCGATCGAACGCGGCGGCGATGTCGGCCGATTGCGCTCCCGGGCGCCGCTGTTCGCCGGTGATCTCGGCCTCGGCCGCGTACATCTCGGCGAGCATCGCCGACCCGACGACACGATCGACCTCGACGTCGCCGTCCGGCAGAACCATCCATTCGGGGTGTGAGAGTTGCGGCTGCTCGCGGAAGAACTTCACGGTGCCCGCCACCATGAGCCGCGTGCCGGGTTTGAGTGCGTTCTTGATGAAGCGCGGGTTGAAGAAGCTGACCTCGTAGGAGCGGTTGCCGTCGTCGACGGTGACCTTCAGGAACTGCCCGTGACGCTTCTTCATGCGGATCAGGTCGGCACGGGTGATGCGTCCGACAACCGTGACCCACTCCCCCTCGGTGAGGTCCTGCTCCTCCGAGGGTTGGCCATGCGTGAGATAACGACGCGGTGCGTAACGCAGCAGCTCTCCGACGGTCGCGATCCCCAACAACGCGAGACTCGCCGCCCGTTCGGCGCTGAAGACATCGGACAGAGAGTCGGATGCACGGACCACTACTCGATACCCACTTGCATCAGATCGTCGGTCTGCCCGGTCTCGTACACGACCATTTCGACGCCTGGATAGGCCCGTCGGATCTGCGCTTCGAGCGCCGCCAACGCGTCGCGGTCGACGCTCGAACCCGCAAGGACGGTGACCATCTCGCCGCCGGTCGCCAACATGAGGTCGACCAACGACACGACCGCGGCCGTCTGCTCCGGCGCGATGACAAGGACATCAGAGCCGATGAGGCCCAACACATCTCCGACGTCGCACGTTCCGGCGAGGGTGATCATGCGCTCGTCGGCGAGCAGCAGCGAACCCCAGCGTGCACCCGCTGCGGCTTCGGCCATCGCGTAGGCGTCAGCATCCGGCGACTCGGAGGGGTCGTGGACCGCGAGGGCCGCAAGGCACTGGGCCATCGATGAGGTCGGTAACGAGATCACCGACCGCTGTGCAGACCGGACCTCCGCTGCAACGCTCACCAGATCCTGCGAGGTCAGCGACCCGTTCGCCATGACCACCACGTGCGCCGAATCGGTGGCGCGAATGGCCGCGGCGAGCGCCTCCGGGGTCACTCCGTCGTCGGCGCGGACCACGGCCGCTCCGGCCTCGGCGAACAGTTCCGCGGCCCCGTCGCCGCGGACTACAGCGACGACGGCACGCCGGTGACGAGGCGGCGGCTCCATCGAATTGGCTTGCGCGCGAATCGAATCGAGCGCAAAGCAGGAGATCCGGATGTCGGAGACGTTGCCGTGCGCTATCGCTGCCTCGACCGCGGCCCCCGGCTCGTCGGTGTGGACGTGCACCGAGAACCGTTCGCCCGACGGCGAACTGTCTCCGACGATCACCACGGCGTCGCCGAGTTCGCCGAGTTCTGATCGCAGCGTCGCGATGCTCTCGCCCGCAGCCCCGGTGAGCAGATACATCACCTCGAAGTCCATGTCGCCCGGGCCATCACACGTCTCGTCGACGGGATGACCGGGCTGCCCTCCCCCGGTGAGGATTCCGCGGTACCGACGACGCCGCTGCGTGACACCGGTGAGCACCCCGACCATCGCGTCGAGCATGGCGAGAAAACCCCGACCGCCCGCGTCGACGACGCCCGCCGACGCCAGTTCGGGGAGCTGCTCGGGCGTTCGTTCCAGACCATCGGCCACGTCGTCGGCGATCGTGCGGGCCTGGTCGGCGGCGGTCTCACCGGAGTGACGCGCCGCGGACTCCGCGGCGATGGTCAGCAGCGTCAGGACGGTGCCCTCCCTGGGGTCGCTGACCGCGCGCTGTGCTGCCAACGATCCAAGCCTCAGCCCCGATACCGCCAGCTGCGAAAAGGTCAACTGTCCGTCCGGTGCGCCGATCTCCACGGCGTCGGCGAGGCCGACCAGGATCTGCGACATGATGACGCCGGAATTGCCGCGCGCGTTGGCCACGGCACCTTCTGCCATGGCCCGCGTCACCGCGACCACGTCGGCGTCGGCGGGAAGGCCGGTGGCGGCGTCGGCAGCAGACCGCATGGTGAACAGCATGTTGCTGCCGGTGTCCGAATCGGGGATCGGGAAGACGTTGAGGTCGTTGATCTCGCCGCGCAGTTCCTCGAGCCGGGCCACACACTCCTGAGCCCAGTCACGCAGAACCTGCGGATTCATCACGCGAACGAGTCCACCGTCGGTCGACATGGGGTCCTCCTTCACCGCGGGGGCTCACGCCGTGTCTCCACGTCATCGAAAGCCACATCATCGAAAAAGTGCGCACCAACAAATTGCCACGACACGTGCTGCCCAGGATGTGTGAGAGATTACTCGGAGTCGCCGACACGGTCGCCGTCGGCGGGTCCGGCGCATTCGCCGCCTACCCGACGCCGACGCCGCAGCCGATCACGCTCGGCCCGGATTTGGTGGTGACGCATCCGGACGGTTACCCTTGCAGGGTTGCCTTGCCGCCGCCGTGGATGACGTTGCGTTTCCGCGAGCAGCGAGCTGGCGTAACCGCAAGATCATTCCATCTATCAAGGGAGTTCGACAATGGCTGCCGTCTGTGACGTCTGCGGCAAGGGTCCGGGCTTCGGCAAGTCCGTTTCGCACTCGCACCGCCGTACCAACCGCCGCTGGAATCCCAATATCCAGTCTGTGCGTGTCGAGGTGGCCCCGGGCAACCGCAAGCGTAAGAACGTCTGCACCTCCTGCCTGAAGGCCGGCAAGACCACCCTCGCCTGATCGCGAGAACTGACAACCCGATCCCGACCGAGCGAACGCTCGGCCCCGGGGTCGGGTTGTCTGCATCTGCGGGTTAGGGTGTCGTCCATGACCTCGACCACAACGTCCCCGGCAGACTCGGCTGTGACACAGGACGGCGACGTCCTCGTCCTACGCATCTCCGATGCGAGCAAGGGCGGCGCACTCGACGACGCCTCACTGAAATCGGCAACCACCGCCCTGCGCGAGATCGCACGCGGCGAACGCGAAGTCGGCGCGATCCTGCTGCTCGGCGCTGGCCGGAACTTCTGCGCGGGCGGCAATGTGCGCGATTTCGCCTCTGCCGAGCACCGCCCCACCTTCATCCGCGCTCTCGCCGACACCTTCCACGACTTCGTCACCGCCCTGCTCGACGCTGATCGTCCGGTCGTCGCGGGTGTGCGCGGATGGGCCGCAGGGGCCGGGCTGAGCATCGTGCTGCACGCAGACATCGCGATCGGTGGGCCGTCGACCAACCTGCGTCCCGCGTACACCGGGATCGGCTTGTCGCCGGACGGCGGCATGACGTGGACCCTCCCGCGCACCGTCGGAGCGGCCCGCGCCCGCGACATCATCCTCACCGACAGAGTCATCACCGCCGACGAGGGACTCGCGTGGGGCATCCTCTCGCGCCTCGTCGACGACACCGAGATCGACGACACCGCCGCCGAGATCGCCCGCACACTTGCCGCGGGTCCGCGCGCCGGACTGGCCGCGACGCGTGCACTCCTGAGCGCGTCGCCCACCGCGACACTCCGCGATCAGCTCGCCGCCGAAGCTCACGCGATCTCGACCAACAGCGGCTCCGCGGAGGGTGTCGAGGGCGTCGACGCATTCGTGGGCAAGCGGACCCCCGACTTCGCAGCGGCCCGCGAGCGGTGACGACGTTCGGCGCCTCCTTCATCGCAGACCTCGACACGTTGTTCGCGTGGCGTCGTGACGTCCGACATTTCCGCTCCGACCCACTCGAGCCGGGGCTGCTCGACGAGTTGCTGGCACGAGCCGAGCTCGCGCCGTCGGTCGGCAACAGCCAACCGTGGCGATGGGTGCGCGTCGACTCAGTTGAGGCCCGCGCTCACATTCGCCGCAACTTCGTCGCGTGCAACGCCAAGGCCCTCGACGGGTACGCGGGCGAACGCAAACGTGCGTACGCGGCGCTGAAGCTCTCCGGACTCGACGACGCTCCGATCCAGCTCGCCGTCTTCACCGACCATGCAGGCACCCAGGGGCACGGCCTGGGCAAGCGGACGATGCCCGAGACACTCGACTACTCGACGGTCACCGCCGTCACGACACTGTGGCTGGCCGCACGGGCGCGCGGCGTCGGAGTCGGCTGGATATCCATCCTCGACGCCCCCACCGCGGCAACCGATCTCGGTGTGCCCGACACGTGGCGACTCACCGCATACCTGTGCCTGGGTTATCCCACCGAGGCCGACGACGTCCCCGAACTCGAGAGAGTGGGCTGGCAGGAACGCACCGACGCCGAAGCCCGACGCTTCGTCCGCTGACAGGAAAGACAGTGGCTTCAGGAGAGCAGGGGGCTTCAGGAGAGCAGGGGCTTCAGGAGGGTAGGCGCCAGTCGACCGGTTCGCCGCCGAGGTCTTCGAGTTCGGTATTGGCCCGACTGAACGGACGCGAGCCGAAGAACCCCTTGCTCGCCGACAACGGCGAGGGGTGCGGCGACACGATCACCGGGACGTCGGGCATCCATTGCTGAAGGCCTGCGGCATCGCGTCCCCACAGGATTGCCACGAGCGGCTCGTCGCGCGACACGAGCGCTTTGATCGCGCACTCGGTCACCGCCTCCCAGCCCTTGTTGCGGTGCGACGCGGGCTCGCCGGGAGCGACGGTCAACACTCTGTTGAGCAGCAGCACACCCGATTTCGCCCACGGTGTCAGGTCGCCGTTGGCCGGCTTGGGATACCCGAGATCGGCGCAGTACTCGGTGTAGATGTTGGCCAACGAGCGCGGAACGGGCGAAACATCCTCTGCGACAGAAAAACTCAGTCCGACCGCATGCCCGGGCGTCGGATACGGATCCTGTCCGACGATGAGCACGCGGACGTCGTCGAAAGGTTGTGTGAACGCGCGCAACACATTTCGCCCGGCCGGGAGATAGCGGCGACCAGCGGCGTTCTCGTCGCGCAGGAACTGCCCCATCTGCGCGATGTTCTCTTCGACCGGCGCGAGTGCCTGCGCCCAACCGGGATCGATGAGTTCGCTCAACGGTTGTGGGGTCATGATCAGTCGAGTCTCCTGAGCTTCGATCGGTAGTACAGCGAATTCTGGTGGTACATCTCGACGTTCAGGTCGACATGGTCGGCGGGCACCTGGAATCCCTCGCGGATGCGCGCGGGCACACCGAGTGCCATCGCCCGTGCTGGAACCGAGAACTTGAATGGCACAACGGCTCCCGCGCCGACAATGGCGCCGTCGCCGACCGTCGACCCGTTGAGGACAACGGAACCCGACGCGATCAAACAGTTGTCGCCGATCGTCGCACCCTCGATGTGGGCGTTGTGCCCGACGACGCATCCGTCACCGATGACCGTCGGGTCGATCGGCGTGCAGTGGATGACCGTGCCGTCCTGGATGTTGGTTCGCCGACCGATGGAGATGGTCCCGTAGTCACCCCGCAGCACAGCCCCGGGCCACACCGACACCCCGTCTGCGAGGGTCACTGCGCCGATCACCGTCGCGTCGGGGTGGGTGTACACGTCCTCACCGAGGATCGGTTCACGATCGTCGAGTGCGTAAATCGCCATGAGTCGATCTAATCACCGCGGTGACGGCCGCCACCTACTGGTGTCCGAAGGACTGCCATCCGCGCAGGTCACTCGTCGCGATGCCGTCGAGAGACACCGGTGCGCGATCGCCCGTGCGTTCGCGGACATCACCGATGACGACCCACCCTAGCGGAACGTCGGCGGCCGCGAACGCAGCCAGTAACTGGTGGTCTTCGCCGCCGGTCAGTGCCCAGATGTCGTCGGACTCACCGAGTTCGGCCGCGGCTCGTCTGGTCGCCTCTGTTCGCGGAACTCGCGAGACATCAACTGCAAGAGCGACATTCGACGCTGCCGCCAGGGTCTTCAGCTCCTCGACCAGTCCGTCGGAGACATCGGTCATGGCGTGAGCGCCTGCGCGCGCCGCCACCACACCCGCCGAGAGGTCGGGGTTGGGCAGACGGTGCGAATCCACCACCTCGGTGTGCTGTGCACGTAGTCGGGAGCGCTGCGCACTGCGCTCGCCGTCGTCGTCGCATTCGTCAGCGGCGAGCAGGACGGCGAGCCCGGCGGCGGCGCTGCCGAGCGGTCCGCTCACAGCCAGCACATCGCCGACCTGCGCGCCGGTCAACGCCACCGGAGTGAGTCCGTCGAGTGCACCCACCGATGTGACGGTCAGCACCACCTCGTCTGCGGCGACGAGGTCGCCGCCGAGCACTCGACCGCCGAGACGATGGGTTGCGGCGAGGATGCCGTCATTGATCTCGGTCAGAGTGGCAGCGGGAGTGCTCACCGGACATGCGATCGATACGACGACGCCGACCGTACGTGCCCCCATCGCCGCGATGTCTGCTGCACTCTGGATCACCGCCCGCTCTCCGATCTGGCGCGGCGTCGACCACTCGAAGCGAAAGTGACGGTTCTGCACGGCGGTGTCCGTACTGATGACGGTCGGGCCACCCGCGTCGAAGACGGCGGCGTCGTCACCGGATCCGACGACGATGTCGCCCGACGTTGCGGTCGTCGCCGCCGAGGTGAACAGCGAGATGAGCGCCCGCTCACCCAGGTCACCGACTGTGACACCACTGGGCTCCGGGTGGTCGGGGGTCGTGGCGTTCTCGTCGCCACCTGCCACTGTCAACTCCTCGTCGGCTCCACGGTTATTCGTTTCGGTTCGCGCTCTCGCGGCGTTGTGGTGACAATATCCCCACAGTGTAGTGACTTCGTGTGGCGCTTCGACGCGCGAAGTGGTTTCCGGGAGACCGGAGCCGGATGCCTTCGGCGGCTTGCCGCGGGCGTCGACTCGCCGCTCCCCAGCCCGGGGCCGACGGCACAGTGGATACGAGAGGATGGCCGTGGTTCAGGCATACATACTGATCCAGACGGAGGTCGGACGAGCCGCATTGGCGGCTGCGACGATCGCAGAGATCTCCGGAGTTGCCTCCTCCGAGGAGGTCAGTGGACCCTACGACGTGATCGTGCGGGTCGAGGCCACCGATGCGGGCCACCTGAACAACGACGTCGTACCTCAGATCCAGAAGGTCGACGGCATCACACGCACCCTGACATGCCCGGTGGTGAACGCAGCGCACTGACCGGCACGCCACAGGAGCTGCGCGGCGATGTCCTAGGGTTGTCGACGTGACCCCACCCGGACCGGACGAACCCGACAACAACGCCGACCGCGCGGAAGAGACCGACGCCGAACGTGTCAGCGCGGCCGAAGGCGTCGAAAAGTCCGGCTCCCCCGACAGCGTCGAGAAGACCGACGCCACGGAAAGCGTCGAGGACACGACGCACGCGCGCTACGGCGACTCCGGTCCGCGGCTGAGTCCGGCGCTGATCGCCACTCTGGTGACGATTCCGGTGATGGTGATCGTGGGCTTCATCGTGTTCGCGGCGCTTCGTCCGGGCAACTCGGACTCGACGCCCGTCGACTCGTACGCCGCGGAGTCGTCGACTCCCGCCGAATGCCCGAAGTTCCTCGCCGCGCTGCCCCAGACCTTCGAGGGATACGGCGACAAGAAGATCTCGGGAACACAGGCCAGCTGGCCTGCGAGCAAAGACGGCGATCCGGTGATCGTGCGGTGCGGCGTCTCGCGCCCGGCGGAGCTCTCCCCCACCAGCAACCTGCAGGTGGTCAACCCCGTGCAGTGGTTCATCACCGATTCCATCGAGGGTTCCGGGCAGGCGTTCGTCTGCGTCGATCACCGCCCGTACGTTGCGCTGTGGGTTCCGGTGAACGCGGGCAACGGACCGATCACCGACGTCTCGGCCGCCATCGAACAGACACTCCCCCGGGGACCACTCGACTTCGGCTGAGCGACAACCCCTTTCGCGCCGCCCGGGCGCGGGGGTAGATCACGCGTCGCCGGCTCGGAACTCCGGTTTGGTCTTGCGACCCAGCAATGAGCTGACCGCGTCGGCGACGGGCAGGCCGCCGTGGCAGACACTGTTCACCGCTTCGGTGAGCGGCATGGAGACCTGGTACTTCTCGGCGAGTGCCGTGACGGACGTGCACGACTTCACGCCCTCGGCGACCTGACCCGACGCTGCGGCCTGCGCCTCTTCCATCGTCGCCCCCTGCCCGAGATGGGCACCGAAGGTGCGGTTGCGCGACAGCGGCGACGAGCAGGTGGCGACGAGGTCGCCGATACCCGCGAGACCGGCGAGGGTCTCTATCTGCCCACCGACTGCGCTCGAGAGTCTGATGGTCTCCGCGAGGCCACGCGTGATGATCGTCGCGAGGGTGTTCTGCCCGAACCCGACGCCGCTGGCCATACCGCACGCCAGCGCGATCACGTTCTTGACCGCACCGCCGATCTCACAGCCGATGACGTCGGTGTTGGTGTACGGCCGGAAGTACCCGGTGTTGAACATCTGCTGCAGCTGTTCGGCACGCGCGAGGTCGGAGCACGCGATCACCGTTGCGGCGGGCTGGCCCTCGGCGACCTCTCGCGCGAGGTTCGGCCCGGTGAGCACCGCGATCTGCTCGGCGGGAACCTCGGCGACCTCTGCGATCACCTCGCTCATCCGCATCAGCGTCGACGTCTCGATGCCCTTGGCCAGCGAGACCAGCGTCGCGTCGTCGCTCAGGTGCGGGCGCCAATTGGCGAGGTTGTCGCGCAGCGACTGCGCCGGGACCGCACACACCACCAGATCGGCGTCGGTCAGCGCCTCGGCGATGTCGCTCGACGCCGTGAGATTCGCGGGAAGGGTGATTCCCGCCAGGTAGTCGGCATTCGTATGCGACTCGTTGATCCGATCGGCGAGTTCTTCTCGCCGACACCACAGGGTGGTGTCGGTCCCCGCGTCGCTGAGTACCTTCGCCGTCGCCGTGCCCCATGACCCGGCACCCATCACAACCGCCCGCACAACTCTCCTCATTCGCCCGACATCGCTTCGGTCAAGGGTAGACCGCCGACGATGCCCGTCCGGTCGATTCGAGAACCTGCGACGCCGATCACCCCTCGCGTCCACACGTGCTCTTGCGCATGGGTCATCATGTCTTCATGACCCTCTCGTGTGTACGCGGTCATCCGAACGAGCGACGACGCATGCCCGCCGACGCTCCGGTACCCGCCGATCGCGGGCAGCACTGCGACGACGCCGGCGACGAGTGCGCTCTCAGCACCATGGTCGCGGTCCTCGCGGTCAAGCGACTCGGCGACGCCAAATCGCGTCTCGTCTCCACCATGAGCGACGCCGCAGGGGTTGAGACTCCCGAGACGTCCCTGATAGAGCTCTCCCCCGCCCAGCGCGAGCGCCTGCGCGCCGATCCCGGCGCCTTCGTGCTCGCCATGCTCGCCGACACCATCGGCACCCTGCGCGAAGCAGGAATTCGCGACGTCGTCGTCGTGACCCCGGATGACCGGGTCCGCGAGCTGGCCCAGCAACTCTCGGCACACGTCGTCGACGAGCCCGGCGACGTCGCAGGTGACTTGAACGCGGCCTACGCGCTCGGCGCCGCGGAGGCTCGAACCATGTGGCCTTCGCATCGATGGGTCGTGATCGTCCAGGCCGACCTTCCCGCGGCGCAGCCGTCGAGTCTGCGCGAGATCGTCGACGCCGCAGTCGAGCGCGGCGCGTCGATGGTGACCGACCGTGCAGGCACGGGCACATCTCTTCTGCTGCGGCCGATGACGACGCAGGATTTGCCGCGTTTCGGACCGGATTCGGCTGCGGCACACCGCGCCGCGGGCGTTGTCGAACTCGACCCAGAGCATCTCCTCTGGCCCGACGCACGCACCGACGTCGACACCGTCGGTGATCTCGTCGCCGCACTGCGACTCGGCGTCGGCGAGCACACACTCGCGGTACTCGGAAACGCCGAGATCCCCGACGCGACGGCCAGCGGTGTCGGCGATCAGTCCGATGCGTCATGATTGAACGGTGAGCACAGCTGACGACACCACGACGACTCCGGTCACCACACAACCGATCAGTGCGATTCCTGGTGCGCCGCCCGCGGCAACTCTCGAACCGGGCGAGTCAGCCGATCTTCCCGAGGACAGATACCTCAATCGCGAGCTGAGTTGGCTCGACTTCAATTCGCGTGTTCTCGCACTCGCCGAGGACACGTCGATCCCGCTGCTCGAACGCGCGAAGTTCCTCGCGATCTTCGCGTCGAATCTCGACGAGTTCTTCATGGTCCGCGTCGCGGGTCTCAAGCGCCGTGACGAAACCGGCCTGTCGGTGCGTTCAGCCGACGGACTCTCCCCGCGCGAACAGTTGCTGCGGATCGCCGGACGCACCCAGACCCTCGCCGACCGGCACGCCAGAGTGTTCCTCGACTCGGTGCGTCCTGCGTTGGCGGACAACGACATCTACGTCGTCGGCTGGTCGGATCTGACCGAGGCCCAGCAGGCTCGGATGGTCGAGTACTTCCACGATGACGTGTTCCCGGTGCTGACGCCCCTCGCCGTCGATCCCGCACACCCCTTCCCCTACATCAGCGGACTGAGCCTCAACCTCGCTGTCACGGTGCGCGACGCCGGCGAGGGCGGCGAGCACTTCGCGCGAGTCAAGGTGCCCGACAACGTCAATCGGTTCGTCCGTGTCGATCGACTGATGCCGCCGAGTGCAGAAGCCGACGGCAAGGGACATCGCACCGCGATCTTCCTGCCGATGGAAAATCTGATCGCCGCCAATCTCGGACATCTGTTCCCTGGCATGGAGATCGTGGAGCACCACGCGTTCCGCATCACGCGCAACGCAGACTTCGAGGTCGAAGAGGATCGCGACGAAGACCTGCTTCAGGCGCTCGAACGTGAACTCGCACGACGCCGGTTCGGTTCGCCGGTCCGACTCGAGGTCGCCGACGACATGACCGAGCACATGCTCGAACTGCTCCTGCGTGAACTCGACGTCAACCCCGCCGACGTCATCCAAGTTCCGGGGCTGCTCGATCTGGCGTCGCTGTTCGAGATCGGTTCACTCGACCGGCCACAGCTCAAGGACCCCCCGTTCGTACCGTCGACACATCCCGCGTTTGGCGAGCGGGAGACGCCCAAGAGTGTCTTCTCCACGTTGCGCGAAGGCGATGTCCTCGTACACCACCCCTACGATTCGTTCTCGACGAGCGTGCAGCGATTCATCGAGCAGGCTGCAGCCGACCCGCAGGTTCTCGCGATCAAGCAGACGTTGTATCGCACCTCGGGTGATTCGCCGATTGTCAACGCGCTCATCGACGCTGCCGAGGCAGGCAAGCAGGTCGTGGCTCTCGTCGAGATCAAGGCGCGCTTCGACGAACAGGCCAACATCAAGTGGGCGCGCCAGCTCGAGCAGGCAGGCGTGCACGTTGTCTACGGCCTTGTCGGACTCAAAACCCACTGCAAGACATGCCTTGTGGTGCGTCGTGAGGGATCGTCGATCCGACGCTACTGCCACATCGGCACCGGCAATTACAACCCGAAGACCGCTCGGCTCTACGAGGACGTCGGATTGTTCACTGCCGCACCGGACATCGGCGCCGACCTGACCGACCTGTTCAACACACTGACCGGTTACTCCCGTAAACGCGAGTACCGCAACATCCTGGTCGCTCCCACCGGGATTCGTTCCGGCATCGTCGAGCGCATCAACCGTGAGATCGAACTCAAGCACGAAGGCGATCCCCGCGCCCGAGTTCGGTTGAAGGCCAACGCTCTCGTCGACGAGCAGGTGATCGATGCCCTGTACCGCGCATCGCAGAACGGCGTTCCGGTCGAAATCGTCGTGCGTGGAATCTGCGCATTGCGTCCCGGGATGCCGGGCGTCAGCGACAACATTCACGTGCGCTCGATCCTCGGCCAATTCCTCGAACACTCACGCATCTTCCATTTCGGGGCGCAGGATGAGTACTGGATCGGCAGCGCCGACATGATGCACCGCAACCTCGATCGACGTATCGAGGTGATGGTGCAGGTGCGCGATGACCGGCTGACCGCCGAACTCGGCGACATCTTCGACTCGGCGCTCGACCCCCGAACACGATGCTGGGTCCTGCAATCGGACGGAAGCTGGATGGCCTCACCCGCCGCGGGCGAAGAGGTACGCGACCATCAACGACAGATGATGCGGCGCACCCGCCGTCGCGACGCAGGCATGTGACAAGCCCACCCTTTTCGTAACCTTCGGCCACTAGCATCACAGGCAATGTCTAAGACACACAAGACGATCTGGGCTGCGGGCGGCGTGCTGTGGCGTCCGCGGGAGAACAACGGTGTCGAGATCGGTGTGATCCATCGACCTCGCTACGACGACTGGACCCTACCCAAAGGGAAGATCGAAGCCGACGAGACACTCGTGATGACCGCGGTGCGCGAGATCGGCGAGGAGACCGGTTACCGCGTACGCATCGGCAGGTATCTCCGCGACGTCGGCTACGACATCTCGAGCGGCCGAAAGCGCGTGCGGTATTGGTCGGCTCGAGCTGTCGGCGGAGAATTCGTCGAGAACCACGAAGTCGACGAGATGGAGTGGCTCGGCATCGACGCGGCAGAGCGGCTTCTGAGCTACTCGCAGGATCGCCGCGTACTACGCGAATTCCTAAGGCTCCCAGTCGATCTCGATACTCTGCTGCTGGTTCGCCATGCCAAGGCAGGCAGTCGTTCCCGCTACCACGGCGACGACCGGCTGCGTCCGCTCGACCCCGAGGGACGCACACAGGCCGACGCGCTGTCGGTACTGCTCCCCGCGTTCGGTACCAACGAGATACACAGCGCCGACCGGACCAGGTGCGAGCAAACCGTTGCGCCGACCGCTCGTGCGCTGGGGGTGCCGATCATCACGGAATCGACGCTGTCGGAAGAGGCCTACCGCGACGACCCCGTTGCCGCGCAACGACGCATCGTCGACCTCGCGACCGATTCTGGCTCCGTCGTGCGCGCAGTATGTAGTCAGGGCAAGGTGATTCCGCCACTCATGGAGTGGTGGGGCAAGCAGGACGGCGTCTCGTTGCCCGCCGCGCGGAACCGCAAGGCGAGCGTCTGGGTGGTATCGACGCATCAGGGCAAGCTCGTCGCCGCCGACCACATCGACAGCCCGTTCCCCGGCCACGACGTCGAGTGACCCGCCAGCGCAGTTGAATCGGCTCCCAACGCACCTCACCCCCGACGGGGGAAGACCATCGGGGGTGAGTTGAGGATGTGAACTTGTCGCTGCGAGACTTTCAGCGACGGGTCGTCTTCTTGGCGGCTGTCTTCTTGGCCGTCGTCTTCTTTGCCGGCGTGGTCTTCTTGGCCGCAGTCGTGGTCTTCTTTGCCGGCGTGGTCTTCTTCGCCGCGGTGGTGGTCTTCTTTGCCGGCGTGGTCTTCTTCGCCGCGGTGGTGGTCTTCTTTGCCGGCGTCGTCTTCTTCGCCGCAGTCGTCGTCTTCTTCGCGGCGGTGGTCTTCTTCGCCGCAGTCGTCGTCTTCTTCGCGGCGGTGGTCTTCTTCGCCGCGGTACCTGTCGACTTCTTTGCCGCAGTGGTCTTCTTGGCCGCGGTACCCGTGGTGGCGCCGCTGCCACGCTTCACGGCCGGACCCGACGAGGCGAGCTTCTGCTTGCCGGACACGACAGCCTTGAACTGAGCACCCGGACGGAACGCGGGCACCGACGTCGCGCGAACCTTGACAGTCTCGCCTGTGCGCGGGTTGCGCGCGACGCGTGGTGCGCGACGACGCTTCTCGAAGACACCGAAGCCGGTGATGGTGACGCTCTCACCCTTATTGACTGCGCGCACGATCGAGTCGACCAACTGCTCGACTGCCTCGGTCGCGGTCTTTCGATCCGTGTCGAGTTTTACTGTCAGCTCATCGATGAGCTCTGCCTTGTTCATTGGATACCTCCGCAAGCCGATCTGGCCCTCTTATCAGGCCAGCTACCACCACACGGTAAACGTCGACGCCGAAAACTTCCATCTTCCACGCCAATTAGCGCGACGTGTCACCAATTCGTCACGCTTTCGGGCACTTCCGTCGTCGTATCGCGGAAAGGCTTGCCTAGAGCCGTAAATCAGAGCGGCAATGTTGTCGGCTTCCATGACGGGCGACGCTGCTCGTACTCAGAAATCGCGTCTACCTGCCGTAATGTCAGCCCGATGTCGTCGAGTCCCTCCATCAGACGCCACCGCGTGTAGTCATCAATTGTCAACGGCACCACGAGGTCTCCCGCGGTTACGGTCCTATCTTCGAGGCTCACAGTCAGTTCGAGGCCCGGCTGCTCTTCGAGACGCTTCCAGAGCAGTTCGACGTCGGATTGCTCGACCTGTGCGGCGACGAGACCGGCCTTTCCGGCGTTGCCGCGGAAGATGTCTGCGAACCTCGACGAGATGACAACGCGAAAACCGAAGTCCGACAGTGCCCAGACCGCATGCTCGCGCGACGACCCGGTGCCGAAGTCGGGACCCGCGACCAGAACCGAACCGCGATTCCAGGGTTCGACGTTGAGGATGAAGTCGGGGTCGGTGCGCCACCCGGCGAACAGTCCGTCCTCAAAACCGGTGCGGGTCACACGCTTCAGGTAGACGGCGGGGATGATCTGGTCGGTGTCGACGTTGCTTCGACGCAGCGGAACGCCGATGCCTGTGTGAGTGATGAATGGTTCCATGATGTGTGCCTCTTGCGATCTGGGAGTTGGCTTCGGAGATGGCGGACTCAGACGGCGCGTTGCGCGCCTGTCACAGATCCGCGGGCGACGACAGTGTGCCTCGCACAGCCGTTGCCGCGGCGACGGCGGGTGACACGAGATGCGTACGGCCGCCCTTGCCTTGTCGCCCTTCGAAGTTGCGGTTCGACGTCGACGCGCAGCGCTCGCCGGGCGCGAGCTGGTCTGGGTTCATTCCAAGACACATCGAGCAACCGGCCTGACGCCACTCCGCGCCTGCGGCGGTGAAGATCTCACCGAGACCCTCCTCGTCGGCCTGCGCACGCACCCGCATCGAACCCGGGACCACAAGCATCCGAACACCTTCGGCGACCGTCCGGCCGTCGAGGATCTCGGCGACGGCACGCAGATCCTCGATCCGACCATTCGTGCACGAGCCGACGAAGACGGTGTCGACACTGATCTCACGCAACGGGGTTCCGGGGGTGAGGTCCATGTACTCAAGGGCTTTCGACGCCGCGCCCGCCGCATTCTCGTCGCCGAAGTCGGCCGGATCCGGCACCGACGCCGAGAGTGGCGCTCCCTGGCCGGGATTGGTGCCCCACGTGACGAAGGGACTCAACGACGCGCCGTCGATATGCACTTCTTCGTCGAATTCGGCGTCGTCATCGGTGCGCAACGACTTCCAATACTCGACGGCCGCATCCCAATCCGCTCCCTTCGGAGCATTGGGGCGGCCCTTGAGGAATTCGAAGGTGATCTCGTCGGGAGCGATCATGCCCGCACGCGCGCCCGCCTCGATCGACATGTTGCAGATGGTCATCCGCGCTTCCATCGAGAGTTTTTCGATGGCGCTACCGCGATACTCGAGCACGTAGCCCTGTCCGCCGCCCGTACCGATTTTGGCGATGACGGCCAGGATCAGATCCTTACTCGTGACACCGGGCGCCAATTCGCCGTCGACCGTGATGGCCATCGTCCTAAACGGTCGCAACGACAGCGTCTGCGTCGCGAGCACGTGCTCGACCTCCGATGTCCCGATTCCCATGGCGAGCGCACCGAAGGCGCCGTGGGTCGACGTGTGACTGTCGCCGCAGACAACCGTCATTCCCGGCTGGGTCAGTCCCAGCTGAGGTCCGACGACGTGAACGATGCCCTGTTCCTTGTCGCCCATGGGGTGCAGGCGAATACCGAACTCTTCACAGTTGCTTCGCAGCGTGTCGACCTGGGTCCGTGACACCGGGTCGGCGATGGGCAGGTTGGTGTCGACCGTCGGCACATTGTGATCCTCGGTCGCGATCGTCAGATCCGGTCGGTGCACGGGCCTGCCTGCGAGCCGCAGACCCTCGAATGCCTGCGGGCTGGTGACCTCGTGAACGAGGTGGAGATCAATGAAGATCAGATCGGGGTCGTTCCCGCCGTTCGCGTCTCCGCGTACGACGACGTGGTCGTCCCACACCTTCTCGGCGAGAGTACGAGGCTTACTTGCGCTGTTCGTCATCACTGCACTCATTCTGGCTGTAGCACTTGTGGTTTGGGGTGGGGTGCGGCGGGAGTCGGCGGGCTGTGCCGCCTCTCGCGTGCATCTCACGATGTGGACCGCTAGTATCGTCCTATGGGAAAGGATAGCGCACCGGAACCGCAGAGCGGAATCGGTGTACTCGACAAGTCCGTGATCGTATTACGGGCCGTCGCGCATGCCCCGGCCAACCTCACGGAGCTCTGCGAGCGCACCAGCCTGCCGCGGGCAACGGCCCATCGGTTGGCCGTCGGATTGGAGACACATCGCCTGCTTGCACGCAACGCCGCCGGACGGTGGTACCCGGGGCCCGCCCTGAGCGAGTTGGCGTCGAGCGCGCACGATCCCATCCAGGAGGCCGCACTCATGGTGCTCCCCCGACTGCGTGAGATCACCGGCGAATCCGTTCAGGTCTATCGCCGAGAAGGCTCCGAACGCGTCTGCATCGCGGCCATGGAACCGCCAACCGGACTGCGCGACACCGTACCCGTGGGCACCCGCTTCCCGATGAGCGCGGGCTCGGCGGCCAAGGTCCTGCTCGCCTGGGCCGAACCGTCGACCCAGCGGGCGCTTCTACACGACAGCGTCTTCAGCGAACGCGCACTCTACGAGATCCGCCGCCGCGGCTGGGCGCAGAGCGCCGGTGAGCGAGCCGCGGGTGTCGCCAGTGTCTCGGCACCGCTGCGCGACGCCAACGGCGATGTGGTTGCGGCAATCTCGGTCTCCGGGCCGATCGATCGTATGGGCCGACGCCCCGGCGCTCGGTGGGCTGCCGATCTACTCGCCGCCGCCGAGGCCATCCAGAAACGGTTAGTGCCAACCGCGCGAGGCTGATTCGGTTAGCGTCTGGGCATGGGAACAAACCAACGTCAACAGATCGTCATGTCCGACGCCGAGATCACCGACTTCGTCGAACGCAGTCGCACAGCAACTCTCGCGACCCACGGCGCCGACGGCGGTATCCATCTCGTCGCCATGTGGTACGGCGTCATCGACGGCGAGATCTGGTTCGAGACAAAGGCCAAGTCGCAGAAGGCGGTCAATCTCGGCCGCGACGCGCGATGCTCGGTCCTCATCGAGGACGGCGACACCTACGACACTCTGCGCGGCGTCGCCTTTGAAGGACATGCGGAAATCCACGACGATCCCGACCATTGCCATCGCATCGGTGTGAGTGTCTGGGAACGCTACACGGGCCCCTACACCGACGAGATGAAGCCCTTCGTCGACCAGATGATGCACAAGCGCGTGGCCGTGCGGCTCGTCCCGGCGCGCGTTCGGTCCTGGGATCACCGCAAGCTCGGCCTCGACCCGATGCCGGTCGCCGGGTCGACGGCCGTCGTCGACTCATCGGGGTTACAGGCCTGACCCGCTTTCGAAGGCGCGGCAACAAAAAAACGCACCTCTCCGAAAGGAGAAGTGCGTTTTTCTTGTAGCCCCGACGGGATTCGAACCCGCGCTACCGCCTTGAGAGGGCGGCGTCCTAGGCCGCTAGACGACGGGGCCAAGAAACGACATCAGATGTCTCGATATTCAGTTATAAAAGCCAGGGTTTGGTGTCCCGGCTTTCGCTGGGGTACCAGGACTCGAACCTAGAATGGCGGTACCAGAAACCGCTGTGTTGCCAATTACACCATACCCCAAAGGTCTCGTTCTCCGTGAGGAAAACAACCTGCGATAGCCTAGCAGAGGCCGACCGGGTTACTACAAATCGCCTGGTCAGACCCGCTAATTGGCCACCTGGCCCGCTGCCGACCGGAGCCGTGCGAGGCTCTTGTCGCGTCCGAGCAACTCCATCGACTCGAACAGCGGCGGACTGATGTGCGATCCGGTGATCGCCACACGCACGGGCCCGAACGCCTTTCGTGGTTTCAGTTCGAGTCCGTCGACCAGCGCGCTCGTCAAGGCTTCCTGGATGGCGTCGGTGTTCCACTCGGCGAGTGAGGACAGCGTCGAGATCGCGGCGTCGAGGACCGGCCCGGCGTCGACGCCGAGGTTTTTCGCTGCCGACTTCTCGTCGATCGCGAACTCGTCATCGCTGACGTAGAGGAAGGAGATGAGCGGCCACGCCTCACCGAGAACCTGGATGCGGGTCTGCACCAGTTCGGCGATCGTGGTGAACTGCTCGTCGTCGATCGGGTCGGTGAGGAATCCCTGGGTGACCAGGTACGCCTTGAGCCTCGCCGCGAAGTCGTCGAGGTCGAGCATGCGGATGTGCTCCGCGTTGATCGCGTCGGCCTTCTTCTGATCGAAGCGTGCCGGGTTGGAGTTCACGTCGCGGACGTCGAACTTGTCGATCATCTGCTCGAGCGTGAACACGTCGGTCTCGTGGGAGTAGCCCCAACCGAGCAGCGCGAGGTAATTGAGCAGACCCTCCGGGAGGAATCCACGATCGCGATGGTGGAACAGATTCGACTGCGGGTCGCGCTTGGAGAGTTTCTTGTTGCCCTCCCCCATCACGAACGGCAGGTGCCCGAATTCCGGGACACGCTCGGCGACGCCGATCCGGATGAGCGCCTCGTACAGCGCGATCTGACGGGGCGTCGACGAGAAGAGGTCTTCACCGCGCAGCACGTGGGTGATTTTCATCATCGCGTCGTCGACGGGATTGACGAGTGTGTAGAGAGGGTCACCGTTGGCACGGGTGAGCGCGAAGTCGGGAACGGTGCCGGCCTTGATGGTCGTCGGCCCGCGTACGAGATCGTTCCAGGTGATGTCGTGGTCGGGCATCGGAAGGCGGACAACGGCTTTGCGGCCCTCGGCGCGATAGGCCTCGCGCTGTTCGTCGGTCAGGTCGCGGTCGAAGTTGTCGTAACCGAGTTTGGGGTCACGCCCTGCCGCGCGGTGGCGGGCCTCGACCTCCTCGGGCGTCGAGAACGCCTCGTAGGCCTCACCCGCGTCGAGGAGTTGCTTCACGACGTCCTGGTGGATGCCGCGACGTTCCGACTGCCGATAGGGCGCATACGGGCCGCCGACCTCGGGGCCCTCGTCCCAGTCGAGCCCGAGCCAGCGCAGCGACTCGAGGATCGCGTCGTAGGATTCCTGGCTGTCGCGCGCGGCGTCGGTGTCTTCGATCCGGAAGACGAAGGTGCCCTTGTCATGACGGGCCTGGGCGAAGTTGAACAATGCGGTCCGCACCATTCCCACATGCGGTGTGCCCGTGGGCGACGGACAGAAACGGACACGGACTCCCTGCGCGCTGCTCATGGAGGTCAGCGTATCGAATGGGCACCGACCTCCGAGCGCGTGCTCAGTCGCGGTGGCGACCGAGGAAGTCGATCAGCAGTCGATTCACCTCGGCTGGCTGCTCGAGATACCCAAAGTGCCCGGCCTTGTCGACCTGCGCATACTCCGCGGTGGGGATCGCATCGGCCACTTCACGGGCGAGCTCGACGGGAAGTCGTCTGTCGTCGCTGAATCCGACGACGAGCGACGGAACGGCGATGCGGCGGTACGCGTCGAGTCGGTTGGGCTCGTTCGTGTGGATTCCGAGTTGCGCACGCATACCCGGCGTCATCTTCTGCTGCGAGAACATCATGACGTCGAGCCAGTCGCGGGTCGCGCGGTCGTCGGCGAGCGTGTGGGCGGAGAGGTTCTGCTCGGCAGTGATCGCCGCCTCGTACTCTGGCGGCAACTCGACTCCGTTGTCGTACAGCGCGCGCTCGCCCACCGAGAAGGTCTCCTGCAGAACGGTGGTACGCCCGTAGGTCGCCATCATCACCGCGCCGCGGACGAGATTCGGTCGCGCGAGCGCCAACTCCTGTGTGATCCGTGCGCCGAGAGAGGTTCCGACGACGAATGCCGGTGCAATGCCGAGCGATTCGATCAGGCTCGCGGTGTCGGCGACCATGTCGTCGAGGGTGAACCCGTCGGCACACTCCGACGACGGCGCGATACCGCGGTTGTCGAATGTGACGACCTCGTACCCGGCTTTCACAAGCGCGGGAACCTGATTGGCCTTCCACACGCGCCCCGGGCTGCCGCTGCCCATCACCATCACGACCGCGGGGCCCGCGCCCGTGCGCTCGTAGGCGAGCTCTATTCCGTTGACGCGCGCCACGCCCGATCCGCTCACGGCTTGTCGACCACCGGATTGCTCAGTGTGCCGATGCCCTCCACCGTGACCGAAACACGTTGGCCGGCAACCATAGGACCGATTCCCTCGGGTGTTCCGGTCAGGATCACGTCACCCGGGAGCAGGGTCATCACGCGTGAGATCCATTCCACCAGCGCTCCGACGTCGTGGAGCATGAGCGATGTGCGACTGCGTTGACGCACCTCGCCGTCGAGTTCCGTCGTGATCGCGGCGTCGGACGGGTCGAACGAGGTCTCGATCCAGGGTCCGAGTGGGCAGAAGGTGTCGTAGCCCTTGGCGCGCGTCCATTGACCGTCGATCTTCTGCTGATCGCGAGCGGTCACGTCATTGGCGACTGTGTAGCCGAGGATCGCACCGGCGGCGTCGGCGGCCTTCACGTCCTTGCACGGACGTCCGATCACTATGGCGAGCTCACCCTCGAAGTCGACGCGTTCCGACGACGGCGGGCGCACGATGGGCACCTCGGGTCCGACGATGGAGGTGTTGGGTTTGAGGAAGATCACAGGACTCTCCGGCGCTTCCGAACCCATTTCGGCGGCGTGTGCCGCGTAGTTCTTCCCGACGCAGATCACCTTGGACGCGAGGATCGGCGCCAGCAATCGAACGTCGGCCAGCGGCCACGATCTGCCCGTGAACGTCGGTGTACCAAAGGGATGTTCGGCGATTTCCTTGGCGATCGAAGAGCCGTCCGACTCTTCGATCGAGACGAAAGCCACACCATCAGGACTCGCAATTCGGCCAAGACGCATACCAAGAACACTAGCGCACCCACCGCGTCCACTCTGTGGGACGCGAAATTGAGCCGACGTCGCATCGGTCTTAGAATGTGAAAATATCATCTCATTATTTGAGAGCGGCTCGAGATGTGCGGCGACGCCACCTGGTCCTCGCTGCCAGGACACACCCGAAGGAGGTCCGCGATGACGACTACGTCCACCATCAGCAACACCAGGCGCTGGACCATGCTCGCGTGCTCGTTGGTCGCCGCGATGACGACTGCGGTTGTCGTCGGAGGGGTCGCGTACCTCATCCCAGCGCTACACACCCAGCAGGGCATGTCACTCGCCCAGGCCTCCGTACTGGCCACGATCCCGACGATCGGCCTCATGATCGCGATCGTCGGCTGGGGCACGCTTCTTGATCGCTACGGCGAGCGCACGATCCTGCTGATCTCGGTCTCCATCACGCTTGTAGGCACGTCCGCAGCCGCGATCACCGCGGCCGCCCATGCGTCGTATGTCGCGATCGCGGCCTGCCTGTTCATCGCGGGAGTGGGTTCCGGCGCGGCCAACGGCGCCAGCGGCCGCATCGTCGTCGGATGGTTTCCGCCCGAATTGCGCGGCACCGCAATGGGAATCCGGCAGATGGCACAGCCGCTGGGCATCGGCGTCTGCGCACTGACCATGCCCGTCATCGCCGCACGCCACTCCGTCGCCGCCGCACTGGCGGTGCCCGCCGTGGTGACCGCGATCGGTCTGGCCGCCGTGGTGTTCGGTGTGATCGATCCGCCCGCACCGTCGACAACCGGTACCACCGCCCAAGCGCAACGTCGAAACCCGTACCGCGAGAGCTGGTTTCTCGCACGGGTCCATGCAGTCAGCGTCTTGCTGGTGATCCCGCAGCAGATGCTGTGGACATTCGTACCGACCTGGCTGATCGTCGCGCGACACTGGTCGCCCGCCGCAGCGGGCATTCTGGTGACGATCACCCAGGTGATCGGCGCATTGGGCAGGATCGCGGCCGGTCGCTGGTCGGATGCCTGGTTGTCACGCATGCGTCCGATTCGGCTGATCGCCATCGGCGCCGCGGCGGCGATGGCGCTGCTGGCCGTCACCGACTGGCTGCACACGCCGTTGGCGCCGGCGTTGATGATGATCGCCTCGATTATCACGGTTGCCGACAATGGTCTCGCATTCACCGCGATCGCCGAATACGCAGGGCCACAATGGAGTGGCCGCGGACTCGCGATTCAGAACACCGCCCAGTACCTGGCAACGGCGGCCACCACGCCATTGTTCGGACTTCTGATCGGTGCTGCGGGATTTCCACTCGCCTTTCTCGTCAGCGCCGCCGCACCGGTCATAGCGACGCCACTCATTCCGAAAGACGCACTCCCACAGGAGGAATTGGTCGCCTGAGGGCGACCACCCGTCATCGCCGATTCGGCGGGTCGCGTCGAAGGCACCATGTCGACGCGGCTATCGCCGTCGCCACCGCGACGACGAGGCCGAGAATCATGCCGAAAACGAACCACAGTGCGGGCAATGCGGCCGACGGCGCTCCGTGATGGCCGAGCTGAGCACCTGTGACCCCGAGCATGAAGGCGACGAGGAAGACGACCAACCCGTTGATGATGGCGAGTGTCGCGGCCAACATCGGGACGGCTCGCGCGGTGCAGCTTGTTACGGCACCGACAGCCAATGCAACAACGACAACGACTCCGACCGTGGCACAGATCCGCGAGAAGCTGTTGGTGCCGTCGACACCGTGATGACCCCAATGCGTCGCAATGGCATCCGGCAGACCGGGTCGCCAAGCGGCTAGCAGGATCACCGCCACGACGCTCATCCCGACGGCGGGCCCGACGCCGAGCGCTGCCGTCCGCGACCGGATAACGGACACGGAGCCGTTGCCTGTCATCGGCACCTCCGTAGTCTCTTGGCCCCGTAGTCTCTTGGCCCCGTAGTCTCTTGGCTCCGTCGTCTCTTGGCCCCACAGTCTCGTAACCCGCACACCCGTAACGCTGACGTGCAGAACCAGATAGCTCGATTGTCACGCTGATCGGCTCGCGCGCCAATCCGTCGAACGCAATACGCGGGCCGTCGAGCAAGTCACCGATGCGAGTGTGCTTGCGCGACGCACGCATTGACCAAACCCGCGGCCTGCTGCGCGTCGGGGACGACGACGAGTTCACGGCCGCCGTCCAGTCGAGTGAGCATCAGTGCGGACCCGGATCGTAGGACGATGCCGCGCACTCCGCGCAACCGTCCGTGCACACAGAGCCGCTGACCGTATCCGCCGAAGTCGCGCAATGCGTTGACCTGAGTGACTTCGGCGCGGACGACGTCACTCATCGGGACGGTGACCCGAGGCCATCCGAGTACGCCTCGCACGGCGATTCGCTCCCGATCAACAGTCACGCGGGCAGACCACAGGATCGCACCGGCCAACGCGGCGACGACACCCGGCAGCAACAACCATGGCTCCCGCAGGAGAACCGCGAGCACGACGATCGCACACAGCACAAGTCCCACAATGATCAGTGACGTCGCCGACGTCGATACTCGACGCTGCCACAGAAAGCGTTCTCCCACAGCGAGTTCGGCGACAGGCACATCGCCGACCGGCTCCGGTGCCGGCTGCTCCCTGCGGCGCACCAGCGCCGCGGTGATCAGCCCCACGACCAGTCCGATCACACCCGCGACGACGAGTTCGATTGCCGGAATGCGATGTCGTAGACACTGGTGATACCGCGTTGGGCGCCAACGGTACTCACGATCCCGGCGACCACGAACACCGTCAGTCCGTTGACAAGGCCGAGCGTGACTCGCAGCGGCTCCGATTCACGGATGTACCACCCCGCCACACCTCCCAGGACTGCGCCGAGTACCGCGATCACCACCACGGTGACGACGACACCGAGCAAACTCATCGTGCCGTCGACTCCGTGCGAGTTCCAATGCGTAGCAATCTCTTTCGGCAGATCCGCACGCCAGATACGCAAGAGCACCAACGCGACGACGAGCACGGCGATGGACGGCACAGTGCCCAGCAGGACAGCTGCCACTCTCCCCGAACGGTGTTGAGACGACGGATGGTTCATGACATCCTCCTGGTGATTTCGACGGTCAGTTCGACTGGCCCGATTCCGAAGCGGCGGGCCGTGTCGACGAGTCGGTCGAGCGCATCAGCGAGCTCGGCGGCGCGCGACGCGTCGCCGGAGACCACGGCACCCCGACCCCGGCGCAGCTCGACCAGTCCCTCGTCGCGCAATTCTTGGTACGCGCGCAACACGGTATGGATATTCACGTCGAGCGACGCCGCCAGATCGCGAGCAGACGGAAGCCGCTCGCCCTCGGTCAACTCCCCGCGCGCGATGCCGCCACGTACCGACGCGGCGATCTGAGTGAAGATCGGCGCGCGATCTGCGGCGTCGATGCGGATGAGCATGCCCTGATCATATATTTCTAGTTCAAATAGAACAACTCGCGTCGCGCGGCCGGTCTGTCACGCGCCGCACTCGCAGAAAGTTGCGCCCCGTGGGTCGCTCGCATGTACCGGTACGTTCCGACGCCCCGAGGGACGCGGCTTTCTGCGGGCACGGCCCTGCGGCTCACGTGCAGTGCGTCAGTGCCCTCACAAACGACTCGGGCCGGAACCCGATGGTTCCGGCCCGAGAAGAGGACAACTGATCAGAGACGATCCAGGATGCGCTTGCCGATCTCGCCGGTCGACAGCGTCGCGCCGTCGCGGTCGAGAAGATCGTCGGCGACGGCCTTTTCGACGCGGCGCGCTTCGTCGGCGTATCCGAGGTGATCGAGCAGGAGCGCCACCGACAGGATGGCCGCGGTCGGGTCGGCCTTCTGCTGCCCGGCGATGTCGGGGGCGCTGCCGTGCACCGGCTCGAACATCGAGGGGTTGGTGCCCGTGGCGTCGATGTTGCCCGAGGCCGCCAGGCCGATGCCGCCGCTGACCGCTGCCGCGATGTCGGTGATGATGTCGCCGAACAGGTTGTCGGTGACGATCACGTCGAACCGACCCGGATCGGTCACCAGGTAGATCGTCGCGGCGTCGACGTGGCAGTAGTCGACGCTCACGTCGGGATACTCCGCGGCAACGGCGTTGACGGTGCGGCTCCACAACGATCCAGCGAAGGTCAGCACGTTGGTCTTGTGGACCAACGTCAGATGCTTACGACGGTTGGTCGCACGCTCGAAGGCGTTGCGCACCACTCGCTCCACCCCGTAGCGGGTGTTGACGCTGACCTCGGTCGCGACCTCGTGCGGGGTGTCGACGCGGACCGCTCCCCCGTTGCCGGTGTACGGACCCTCCGTGCCCTCACGGACCACGACGAAGTCGATGTCGGGATCGCCCGCCAGCGGCGACGTCACGCCCGGGAAGCGATGCGACGGCCGCAGATTGACGTGATGGTCGAGCGCGAACCGCATCTTGAGCAGCAGTCCGCGTTCGAGCACACCCGAGGGCACCGACGGATCGCCGATGGCGCCGAGCAGGATTGCGTCGTGCTCACGAAGCGACGCCAGATCATCGTCGGTGAGCAGTTCTCCGTTGCGGTGGTAGCGACGAGCACCGAGGTCATACTCGGTGACGTCCACCTCGGGCACGAGCGTCGTCAAGACGCCAAGCGCCTCGGAGATGACCTCGGGGCCGATGCCGTCTCCGGCGATGACAGCGAGTTTCATAACAGATCCACCTGCTCGATCAGGGTCGCGTCAACAGCCTCGGAGATCTCGGTGACCACGGCGTCGTCGACGTTCTTGCTCACGCGCAGCATCATGGTCGCGCCGCCACCGTCGGTGTCCTGCGAGAGCGCCGCGGCGAGAATGTCGATGCCCGCGTTGCCGAGCAACGTACCGATCTTGCCCAGCGAACCCGGCTGGTCGACGTAGCTGACGAGCAGGTTGAGTCCCTCGGCCCGCAGGTCGAAGTTGCGGCCGTTGATGTTGACGATCTTCTCGACCTGACGAGGCTCGGTGATCGCACCCGACACGTTGTGCACCGAACCATCGGCGTAGACGGCCTTGACGTCGACGACGCTGCGATGGCTGGGGCTCTCGGTGTTGGTCACGACTTCGCTGGTCACACCGCGCTCGGCGGCGACCGTCGGCGCGTTGACGAACGTCACCGGTTCGTCGAGCGCGGCCGAGAAGAGTCCGCGGAGCGCAGACAGTGCGAGAACGTCGACGTTGCTCGACGCGAGCTCACCACGAACGTCGACGACGATCGACGACGGCAATTCGCTGCTCAGCGCACCGATCAGCACGCCGAGCTTGCGCGACATCTCCAGCCACGGCGCGACCTCTTCGTCGACGGCTCCACCGGTGATGTTGACGGCATCGGGAACGAAGTGGCCCGCAAGCGCGAGACGCACGCTCTTGGCGACGTCGGTGCCCGCGCGGTCCTGCGCCTCACTGGTCGACGCACCGAGGTGCGGCGTGACGACGACCTGCGGCAGCTCGAACAGCGGCGAGTCGGTGCACGGTTCGGTGGCGAAGACGTCGAGGCCTGCAGCGCGCACCTGGCCCGAGGTGATCGCGTCGGCGAGAGCCTGCTCGTCGACGAGTCCACCGCGAGCGGCGTTGACGATGATGACGCCCTTCTTGGTGCGTGCGAGCTGGTCGGCGCCGATCAACCCGAGGGTCTCCGGGGTCTTCGGCAGGTGCACGGTCACGAAGTCGGCACGCTCGAGCAGTTCGTCGAGGCTGACCAATTCGATACCCAGCTGCGCCGCGCGGGCGGGCGAGACGTAGGGGTCGTAGGCGATGACGTGTGTCTCGAACGCGGCGAGACGCGCGGCAACGAGCTGTCCGATACGACCGAGCCCGACGACGCCGACCGTCTTGTCGAAGATCTCGACACCATTGAAGGACGACCGCTTCCAGGTGTGCTCGCGCAGCGTGGCGTCGGCGGCGGGGATCTGACGTGCGGCCGAGAGCAGCAGCGAGACGGCGTGCTCGGCGGCGGTGTGGATGTTGGAGGTGGGAGCGTTGACCACCATCACGCCGCGTGCGGTCGCGGCAGGTACGTCGACGTTGTCGAGACCCACGCCTGCGCGGGCGATGATCTTGAGGTTCTTGCCCGCCTCGAGCACTTCCTCGTCGACGGTGGTGGCGGACCGCACGAGGATTGCGTCCGCATCGACCACTGCCTCGAGGAGCTTGGGACGGTCAGGGCCATCGACCCACCGCACCTCGACGCCATCGCCGAGCGCTTCCACGGTCGAGGGGGCCAGTTTGTCGGCGATCAGGACGACCGGACTGCCAGCTGAGGTCACAGTGAATTCTCCGTAGATCGGTTACACAGGAATCGGGACGCCGAAGACGTGTCGAAATATCGAAGGACGTAATCGAAGCGCCAGGGACGTACGGCACTCAGCTTAGAGGGACGTCCGACGCGCCTGAACAGCCGGTCTGCGTCGTCGAAGCTCTTACTCAGGAAACACCTGTACATTGTGATCGTCATTACGCGGCCGACGATTCCAATATCGGACACGTCATCACAGACAGGTTGCAAAGCAACCGCATCTGGATTCCAGGTGCAGCTCGTCTTGGCCGCCGACCGTTACGGTGTGCAAGACCCGCCGCTCAGGCGGGACCGGTGTTAACAAGAGTGGAGCATGTGAATGATGAGGAAGCTGACAGCAATGCTGGCTGTTCTCGCCGCAGTATTGCTGGCTGGCTGGGGGGCCGGTAGCGCCACTGCTGCCCCGGCAAAGATCTATCTCGGCGGAGGGTCGGGAATCCTGGTCCTCAAGGGTGGCAACAGCGCAGCCGCCTGCACCCTCACCACGATCGGCAACGCCAAGACCGGTGAGCTGATCGGTATCACCGCAGGCCACTGCGGCAAGCCCGGCCAGAAGGTGCTCTCCGAGACATTCCAGAGTCGTGGCCAGGCAGGCACCATCACCTACTCGGATCCCAAAGAAGACGTCGCGATCATCGAGTTCGACAAGAGCCGCGTCGTGCCGCTGCGGACCGTGAACGGTGTGACGATCAACCGCATCGACACCAAGCCCCTCGGCTTCCCCACCGTCGCGTGCAAGCAGGGTCGCACCACCGGCAACACCTGCGGCATCTCGTGGTTCTCCGACGGTGACGTGCACTTCTCCCAGATCTGCGTCATCGAAGGCGATTCGGGTAGCCCCGTGGTCGTCGGCGACCGGCTCGTCGGCATGGTCAACGCGTACTACTTCGTCGGCTGCATCGGACCGGAGACCGGAACCAACATCGGCCCCGTGCTCGACTACGTGAAATCGACCAGGTACAAGGGTTTCTCGCTGATCTGATCGACTGACAAGACAACCGACGCAACACCCCGAGGCAACCACTTCGCCTCGGGGTGTTGCGTTTTCGCGTGTCCGGGTTCAGTCGACGCCGAGTGCGACCGCCGAGCGCGACCCGCCGTGGCGCGCCGGTAAAACGACACCGGCCCGACTCCCTGACGGGAACCGGGCCGGTGCTGAGTCCTTTGAGTATCAGGCGGTTTCGGTGATCGGACGATCCACCCAGCTCATCAGGTCGCGCAGCTTCTTGCCGGTGACCTCGATCGGGTGCTCGGCGTTCTTCTTACGCAGATCCTCGAGCTCCTTGTTGCCGCCCTCGACGTTGGCGACGAGGCGCTTGACGAAGGTGCCGTCCTGGATGTCGGAGAGGATGGCGCGCATGCGGTCCTTGGTATCGGCGTCGATGACACGCGGGCCCGACAGGTAGCCACCGAACTCCGCGGTGTCGGACACCGAGTAGTTCATGCGGGCGATGCCACCCTCGTAGATCAGGTCGACGATGAGCTTGAGCTCGTGCAGCACCTCGAAGTAGGCCATCTCGGGTGCGTAGCCCGCCTCGACCATGACCTCGAAGCCGGTCTTGATCAGTTCCTCGGTGCCACCGCAGAGCACGGCCTGCTCACCGAAGAGGTCGGTCTCGGTCTCTTCCTTGAAGGTCGTCTTGATGACGCCGGCGCGGCCACCACCGATAGCCGATGCATACGACAGTGCAAGCGCCTGTCCCTCACCCTTGGGGTCCTGGTCGACGGCGATCAGGGCGGGAACGCCCTTGCCGTCGACGAACTGACGACGCACGAGGTGACCGGGACCCTTCGGGGCGACCATCGCGACGGTGACGTTCTCCGGAGCCTTGATCAGGCCGAAGTGGATGTTGAGGCCGTGGCCGAAGAACAGCGCGTCGCCGTCCTTGAGGTTCGGCTCGATGTCCTCGGTGAAGATCTTGGCCTGCGAGGTGTCGGGAGCGAGCAGCATGATGACGTCGGCCCACTTGGCGGCCTCGGCGTTCGACATGACCTTGAGGCCCTGCTCTTCCGCCTTCTCACGCGACTTGGAGCCCTCACGCAGGCCGATCGCGACGTCGACGCCGGAGTCGCGCAGCGACAGCGAGTGCGCGTGGCCCTGGCTGCCGTAGCCGATCACAGCAACCTTGCGGCCCTGGATGATCGACAGATCGGCATCGTCGTCATAGAACAATTCGATCGCCACAGTTGGATTCCCTTCGATATCTACTTGTGCCCCAGTCGAAGTGGTCTTGCGGCCGGGGCTCGTATGTTGTCTTACGACAGGTTGTTTTCTTCAGAACGTCAGCGGTTGGCCGACATGCTCTTGGGTCCTCGACCCAGTGTGACCGCACCGGACTGGGCGATCTCGCGGATGCCGTACGGATCGAGCATCCGCAGCAGGGCCTCCAGTTTTTCCGACGTTCCGGTCGCCTCGATGGTCAACGACTCGGGCGAGACGTCGATCACCTTGGCGCGGAACAGATTCACGACCTCGATGACCTCGCTGCGCACCGAAGCGTCGGAGCGCACCTTGACCATCATCAGTTCGCGGGACACCGACGACGCCGGGTCCTGCTCGACGATCTTGATCACATTGATCAGCTTGTTGAGCTGCTTGGTGACCTGCTCGAGTGGGAAGTCCTCGACGGAGACCATGATGGTCATTCGCGAGACACCCTTCATCTCGGTCGGGCCGACAGCGAGCGACTCGATGTTGAATCCGCGGCGCGAGAAGAGCGACGACACGCGCGCGAGAACACCGGGCAGGTCCTCGACCAGAACGCTCAGGGTATGAGTACTCACTTCCGACCCTCCTGGCCGAGATTGGTCTGCTGGTTGACGATTTCGTGGATCTCGGCGACGTCTTCGGCGGCCGACTCGTCGTCGTCGAAGAGCGGCCGGATGTCGCGGGCGGCCATGATCTCGTCGTTGCCGGTACCCGCTGCGACCATCGGCCAGACCTGGGCGTCGGCGCCGACGATGAAGTCGATGACGACCGGGCGGTCGTTGATCTCACGCGCCTGGGCGATCACGTCGTCGACGTCGGCTTCGTTCTCGACACGGAATGCCGCGCAGCCCAACGCTTCCGCGAGCTTGACGAAGTCGGGGATGCGCCGCGAGTGGGTCGAGAGGTCGGTGTTGGAGTAGCGCTCCTCGTAGAAGAGCGTCTGCCACTGACGGACCATGCCGAGGTTGCCGTTGTTGATCAGCGCCACCTTGATCGGGATGCCCTCGATCGCGCAGGTGGCCAGCTCCTGGTTGGTCATCTGGAAACAACCGTCACCGTCGATGGCCCACACCTCGGCGTCGGGATCGGCCATCTTGGCGCCCATCGCCGCGGGAACGGCGTAGCCCATCGTGCCGAGACCACCCGAGTTCAGCCACGTACGCGGCTTCTCGTAGGAGATGAACTGTGCGGCCCACATCTGGTGCTGGCCGACGCCCGCGCAGTACACGGCGTCGGGGCCCGCGAGCTGCCCGACGCGCGAGATGACGAACTCCGGCGACATCGAACCGTCGGCGGGACGGTCGTAGCTCACCGGGTAGGTGCGGCGGATGCGGTCGAGGTAGGCCCACCACTCGGTGAGATCCTGCGACGTGTCGCTGGTGGCACGCTCGTTGCGCAGCGTCTCGATCAGATCGGAGATGACAGCCTTGCAGTCGCCGACGATCGGGACATCGGCGACGCGGTTCTTGCCGATCTCAGCGGGATCGATGTCGGCGTGGATCACCTTCGCGTCGGGCGCGAACGACGCCAACTGTCCGGTGACACGGTCGTCGAAGCGCGCGCCGAGAGTGATCAACAGATCCGAACGCTGCAGTGCCGCAACGGCTCCCACGGTGCCGTGCATGCCGGGCATGCCGAGGTGCTGCTGGTGCGAATCCGGGAACGCTCCGCGAGCCATCAGGGTGGTGACGACGGGGATGCCGGTCAGCTCGGCAAGTTCGAGCAACTCCGGCGATGCGTTGGCCTTGATGACACCGCCACCGACGTAGAGCACGGGGTGCTTCGCGGCGTTGATCAGTCGAGCTGCCTCACGAACCTGCTTGCCGTGCGGCTTGGTCACCGGACGGTAGCCGGGCAGATCGATCTGCGGCGGCCACGAGAAGGTGGTCTGCGCCTGCAGGATGTCCTTGGGGATGTCGACGAGAACCGCACCGGGACGGCCGCTTTCGGCGATGTGGAACGCCTCGGCGATGATCCGGGGGATGTCGATGGCGTTGCTCACCAGGAAGTTGTGCTTGGTGACCGGCATCGTGATGCCGGAGATATCGGCCTCCTGGAACGCATCGGTGCCGATAAGTGCCCGGCCGACCTGGCCGGTGATCGCCACGACGGGGACCGAGTCCATCTGCGCGTCGGCCAGCGGCGTGACGAGGTTGGTCGCACCGGGACCCGACGTCGCCATCATGACTCCGGCGCGACCGGTGACCTGTGCATAGCCGGTGGCAGCGTGACCAGCACCCTGCTCATGACGAACGAGAACGTGCCGCACCTTCTGCGAGTCGAGAAGCGGGTCGTAGACCGGCAGAACAGCGCCGCCGGGAATACCGAAAACCACCTCGACGCCGAGCTCCTCGAGCGATCGAACCACCGACTGCGCACCGCTGACCCGCTCGGGTGCGACGGTGTTCTGCGGCACGGCGCGGAGCGTGCCCGCCGCCGGTGATTGTTCGCGCAGCACGTTGGCTGCGGTGCCATTACTCTTGGCTGCGGGCTCGGTTGTGGCATCGGCCCCGCTGGCGGCGCGTGCTGTTGGTGCGCTCACTGCACGGTCCTCACATCTTCTGTTCGGCGTCCTGCGACGGACTGGGATTCGATTGACTTGTGATTGCGCATGGAGATCGGTTCACCATGTCGTTGACAACAAAAAACCCCCGACAGCAAGGCTGTTCGAGGGTGGCGCGTCGATGCTGGTTGGGTCTACGAAGTGACCGATCAGGCGACGACGCGCCGGCCGATTACTACGAGAAGATCCTTGTGCATCACGTTGTTCACGGTAGGGCTGTGCACATCACTGAGTCAAACTACGGACACCTGAGTCCCACATCGTGGGAAAGCACTGCGTGGACGGGCCGTCTGGCGAGGATGACACAATGGGGTCGTGCCTTCGTCTGACCAGCCGACTTCCAGCGACCTCCCCGACGACGTCCCCCCGAGCGAGGACCTGTCTCGCGAGGATCACCTGTCACACGAGGACTCCTCGGCAGAGGATGCGGTCGAGTTGCCACAGGCTTTCCGGGTACAGAAGCTGGCCTATTTCGCGGTGCCAGCGGCGTTCATCGTCGCGATCATCCTGGCGGGCACGTCACTGGTGTGGCTCGGCTGGACACTGATCATCCCGATCCTGCTCGCCCTGTGGATCGCTCGAATCCGGACTGTCGTCACCGAGGACGGGATCACCGCGGTCGGCACGTTCCGCACCAGGCGCATCGCGTGGTCGGACATTGCGGGTCTGCAGTTCTCCAAGTGGGGACCCGTCCGGGCAGTGCTGTCCGACGGCTCGAAGGTCCGATTGCCTGCGTTGATGTTCCGCGACCTGCCACTGCTGTCCGCCGCGAGTCGCGGCCGAATCCCCGATCCATACGCCGCCGCGGCCGCAGCAGAATCCTGACGCCCGAGATCCTGATGCGCAGAATCGTGCCCAGCAGTCATCGTCAACCCGCCCGAACCCGGCCGTCGCGTTAAGGTTCTTCAGGTGGCAAGCCCCACCGTTTCCGCCCACGACATCGACGACCTCATCGACGCGGGCGAGCTGGCCCAGACGTCGGCATACCTTTCGACCCTTCCCCACCACGACGTCGCCGCCATTCTGGACAGACTCCCCCGCAAGCACAGCGGTATCGCGTTTCGGCTGCTACCCAAGGACGTAGCCGTCGACGTCTTCGACGACCTCAGCCCGCGGTCGCAGCGCCACCTGATCGACGACCTCGGCACCACTGCGGTCGCCGAGGCGTTCGACAATCTCGATCCCGACGACCGCGCCGAACTGCTCGACGAATTGCCCGCGGCCGTCGCCAACACGTTGATCGCAGACCTGACACCCGAAGAACGTGATGCCACCGGCGTCGTCCTCGGCTATCCGCGCGGTTCGGTCGGCAGGCGGATGAGCCCCGAAATCGTCCATGCCTACGTCGACGAACCGGTCGCCGCGGCTCTCGCGCGTGTGAAAGAGCGCGGCGCCGAGGTCGAGACGATCTACACCATCCCGGTGATCAACCACCATCGCGTCCTCGAGGGTGTGGTGAGCTTGCGCGATCTCCTGCTCGCCGAGCCCGAGACCCCGGTCGGCGATCTCATGCGCAAACCCGTCGCTGCTGCCGCCGACGACGACGCGGAGTCGACTGCGCAACGCTGCGTCGACCGCGGCATCCTCGCCATGCCCGTCGTCGACAGCGAGAACAGGGTCGTCGGGGTGCTGACTCTCGACGACGCCGTCGAAGTCATCGAGCAGGCCCGAGACGTCGACGAGGCGCGTGCCGGCGCAAGCGAGCCGCTCGACGAGCCGTATCTGCTCGCCTCGGTCTTCTCCATCACCCGATCACGGATCGTGTGGCTCTTCGTCCTTGCCATCTCGGCGATCCTCACCGTCAACGTCCTCGAGATCTTCGAGGCGACGCTCGACGAGATGGTGGCGCTTGCGCTGTTCATCCCCCTTCTGACCGGCATCGGCGGCAATACCGGTTCGCAAGCCGCGGTGACGGTCACCCGAGCACTCGCCGTCAACGACGTCGCACCTCGGGATGTGGCCCGGGTGGTCGGCAAGGAGTTCCGAGTGGGACTGACACTCGGCGTCAGCCTCGGGCTCGTCGGATTCGTCGTCGCGGGCCTGGTCTACGACTTCCGCATCGGCACGGTCATCGGCGTGACCATCGTGTCGATCTGCACCATGGCCGCGACGGTCGGCGGGCTCATGCCGCTGATCGCCAAGTCGATCAAAGTCGACCCCGCAGTGTTCTCCACTCCGTTCATCTCGACCTTCTGCGACGCAACCGGCCTCCTGCTCTACTTCATGATCGCCAAATCGGTGTTGGGTATCTGAGTCGCGGTACATGCACCGCCGGGCGGCCGACGCGCGCGGGCCGTCGGCCGAGATCTGTTTTGTTCCCGCACGTCAGCGGGGAGTACCGTTGATGAGCGAACCCGCTTCGCCACGCCCATCGGAGTGACGACGCGAGTTGGCTCAGCCCAGTCGAACCCGGTGCGGACCCGCCGAGGTGTCAGGCCAGACGAACGTTTCCGACGCACACGAAAACGGTGAGCGAATATTCGCGTCTGGTGTGGCGTTGAGACATCCACAGCGCCGTAGTCGGCGCATCGCGAGTCCACACGGTCCGCCTCGCGCGGACACCGAACGATCGAGGAATCCCATGCCAGCCCTGAGGTCGCGAACCACCACCGTCGGACGAGAAGCAGCCGGAGCCCGCTCACTGTGGCGTGCCACCGGCATGACCGATGACGATTTCGGCAAGCCGATTGTCGCCATCGCGAACTCGTACACACAGTTCGTGCCGGGCCATGTGCACCTCAAGAACGTCGGCGAGATCGTGGCCGACGCTGTTCGCGCCGCGGGCGGCGTTCCCCGCGAGTTCCACACGATCGCCGTCGACGACGGCATCGCGATGGGTCACGGCGGCATGCTCTACTCGCTGCCGAGCCGCGAGATCATCTCCGACTCCGTCGAATACATGGTCAACGCCCACACCGCCGACGCGCTGGTGTGTATCTCGAACTGCGACAAGATCACTCCCGGCATGCTCAACGCCGCGATGCGCCTGAACATCCCGACCGTCTTCGTCTCGGGTGGCCCGATGGAGGCTGGCAAGGCCGTGATCGTCGACGGTGTCGCGCAGGCGCCCACCGACCTCATCACCGCGATCTCGGCGTCGGCGAACAACGACGTCGACGACGCGGGCCTCACCGAGGTCGAGCGGTCGGCCTGCCCGACATGCGGCTCGTGCTCCGGCATGTTCACCGCCAACTCCATGAACTGCCTGACCGAGGCACTGGGTCTGTCGCTGCCGGGCAACGGCTCGACGCTGGCCACACACGCCGCGCGCTACGACCTGTTCAGTCGCGCGGGCACCACCGTCGTCGAGGCTGCTCTTCGCTACTACCGCGACGACGACGACTCGGTGCTCCCGCGCAGCATCGCGACCACGACGGCCTTCCGCAACGCGATGGCACTCGACGTCGCGATGGGCGGCTCGACCAATACCGTGTTGCACATCCTCGCCGCCGCGCAGGAGGGCGAGGTCGCCGACTTCGATCTCGACGTCATCGACGAGATCAGCCGCAACGTGCCGTGTCTGTCGAAGGTCGCACCCAACTCCGACTACCACATGGAAGACGTCCACCGCGCCGGTGGCATCCCCGCCATCCTCGGTGAATTGCGTCGTGGCGGACTGATCGACGACACCGTCTCCACGGTGCACTCGAAGACCATGGCCGACGCCCTCGACGACTGGGACATCCGCGGCGGCAAGGCCACCGACGCCGCGATCGAACTGTTCCACGCCGCGCCAGGTGGCGTGCGGACCGTCGAACCGTTCTCGACGAAGAACCGGTGGAGTTCACTCGACACCGACGAAGAGGGCGGCTGCATCCGCGACGTCGAGCATGCGTACACCGCAGAGGGCGGATTGTGTGTGCTGCAGGGCAACCTGGCCGAAGACGGAGCCGTGCTCAAGACCGCGGGCATCAGCGAAGACCTCTGGCATTTCCAGGGTCCCGCGCGCGTCGTCGAAAGCCAGGAGGAGGCCGTGCAGGTCATCCTGTCCAAGACGATCCAGGCAGGCGAGGTGCTCGTCGTGCGCTATGAGGGCCCGTCCGGCGGCCCGGGCATGCAGGAGATGCTGCACCCGACCGCCTTCATGAAGGGCACCGGCATGGGCAAGAAGTGCGGGCTCATCACCGACGGCCGGTTCTCCGGTGGCTCGTCGGGTCTGTCGGTCGGCCACATCTCCCCCGAGGCCGCCGCGGGTGGTGTCATCGGTCTGATCGAAGACGGCGACCCGATCCTCATCGACGTCAAGACTCGCGCGTTGAAGGTGCTCGTCGACGACGACGTGCTCGCCGAGCGTCGCGCCAAGATGGAGGCCTCCGAGCGTCCGTGGCAGCCCAAGGACCGCCAGCGCACGGTGACGACTGCGCTGCGCGCCTACGCCAAGCTGGCCACCTCCGCTGACAAGGGCGCTGTTCGCCGAGTCGACTGAGAGTCTGGGCGTCTGAGCGTCCGGCGTACAACTCCAACAAGAAGGGCCCGACCAACGGCGGTTTCAAGGGGTCGGCGCAACACTGCTGTTAGTTGGTGGTGATTAGATCACGCAAACGCTCGGCTGGGGTATCCCAGCCGAGCGTTTTGCGTGGACGGCCGTTGAGTTCCTGCGCGACGTGCTCAAGATCGG